>DAOUVF010000470.1 GCA_030667765.1 Bacteroides sp. | reverse complement strand
GGGTCTCTCCTTCGCTCAATGGATGCGATACAACGGCCGGGGGATTTTCAGGACTCCAGGCCAGCTGGCAACCCATGGCTTCAGCCTCGATCTGCAGGTCGAAGGTAACCGGAAGACCATCCGGCTTATACAGCTGCACTGCCTTTGTGGCACCTTTAGAGATCAATTCAGCGGATTGCAGGTATTCGTCCCCGGGTACATCTATGAGTTTGGCTCCGTGAATACCAACAAATGGGACCCAGGGGGTACGTTCTATTTCTTCCAGCCGGAAAGCTCTGAGGATCAAGTCTTTTCCTGTCATAAAATGTCTGTATTATAATAATTCTCCTTTGCTGAAACTCCCTTTAAAAAGCAGGTTGCCATCCGGTTCCCAGATGGACTTCTCCCCTTCTTCAAAATTGTTCTCATAATCTGCCGAGATATTCAGCTGCCCGTTCTCATGCCATTTTTTTTGTTTGCCATGCAACAGGTCATCCTTGTATCTTGCCTCGAATTTCCTGTTGCCGTTTTCATACCACATCAGGAACTTCCCCTCCCGTTTCCCCTGATTCAGGAAAAACTCGGACTTCTTCTGCCCGCTGTCATACCAGAGGGTCACTTTCCCATGTTTGACACCATCCTGGTATTCCGCCTCACAGATCTTGATGCCGTCTTCATTCCAGATGGACAGATCCCCGTGCAGGAGGCCATTTCTGACCTGGGACTGCTCGGCACGCTCTCCGTTGTCATGGTAATATGTATATTGCCCCGTGTATGCCTCCTCCTCACCCAGGTGGAAAAGCCGGTCATCAACCCATTCCAGGCTTACCCTGTTTACCTTCCGCTTTTTTCCCATAATCTCTCAAAACGCGAAGTTACATAATTAAAAACGGATTGTGTACTTGACCTTCAGGCGGACACTGGCTTCCTGCATATGAAACCTTTCATAGGGATCGCTGGCAATGCTGTTCCAGACCAGGAAGATCTCTTTCCCCGGTTGAAGTATCCATTGAAAGCGGGACTGCCAGCCCATTTTACCAGATTCACTATCATACTGGATGAAACTGTAAAGGGTAATATCCGGATTAAACATCACATTCAGGTTCAGACGGTAGATGGTAGCGATGAAACCACTTTCCGGGAGTTTAACATCACTCCTGATCAGCTCCCCACCTATGAATAAGGGTACAATTACCTTATATCCCGCTTTCAGGGTCAGCTCGTCGCGGGTCCCGTTAAAAAAGCCACCAAAACGGTAACCCAGGCTTCCCCACAGGATTCTCCGTTGTGCAGATGTCAATGTTACTTCGTGCCAGGTAAAATGATGATCCCCAGCCGCAATTACATGATCTTCATAAATATTGAAGGATTCTTGTAATTTCTCAAAAGTCGGAACAAACTTATAATCGAACCCATCACCAGATAAGAAACGCACCTCGATTGGCTGTGCATAAAGCTCCCATGTAAGGAGCTCATTGTTAAAATCATTGATATATTCTCCGCCAACACCCGAAAAAACCTGCATGATCCCCCATCGTTCCGGCCTGGGACCCAACCTGAGCCATCCATAGCTTGTGCGTACGCCCGGACGGGGAACAAATCCAATACCGGCAACAAAATCTTCCTGGATTTGCATATGACCCAGCCTCACAAATAAAAAATCATTGGGATATACGAATTCTGCGCCGAAGGCCAGATCCCTGTTCCGGTCCTGCCATTCCGGATCATGTCTCCCGGTTTGAGATTTTAGCCCATACAGGATCAGGGCTACATTTTTATTGCCCCTGAACCTGGAGGTACCCAGTTTCACATCGAAGCCAAGCACGTAATTTGATGTATCGTACAAGGAATTGCCAGAGGTTGTGATAAAACCTGCCTGGGACTGGTCCCCAAAATTGCGGGTAAGCCGGGTTACCACAAAATGTGAATGCTGCCAGTCCGGGCGGTCATCTTTCATGTACATGGCCCCTATATTCCATTTCCCGGCCTGTCCGGTTACCTTACCTCCATATAACAGGGGGATGGGATTGCCGACAGAATCCAGTCCTATCCGCCGTGAAAAGAATGGGATCAAGCGGGTATTCCATTGATTTTTCCTCTCGCCGTTTATTCCGAAATTAAAATAATTGGCCCCGTCCAGGAAAAAATCCCGCTTTTCAGGATAGAAAAGGTTAAACCGGGTCAGGTTGATCTGCTGGTCATCCACCTCTGTCTGGGCAAAATCAGTATTCACTGTCAGGGCAGCCTTCAGGTTGGAAGTGATCCTGTAATAAGCATCGAATCCTGCATTAAGAACCGGCTTGGTATTTCCATTGTCATATTTATAATCCGCCCCTGTCAATCCGTATGGCACCAGGTCCAGTCCCAGTCCCTGGCTTATCTCCCCTATGCCTGTCAGCAAGCCACCATCCGATACCTGAAAAACGTGGGAGTCCAGGTTCGCTTCAGGCCAGTATCCGGATTCTTCGTTACGCATATAGCGTCGAATAAATTTGATCCCCCAGGTATCCTGCCCCTTGCGAAAACTCAGGGTTTTAAAGGGAATGGCTAATTCTGCATCCCAGCCATGATCATGGATACTAGCCTTGCCTGTCCATAATCCATCCCAGGCCTTGTTAAAAGCTGCCCCGTTTTCGCTGACAATGGCATCACCT
>DAOUVF010000247.1 GCA_030667765.1 Bacteroides sp. | reverse complement strand
GTGAATCGTAGTGCTATACCCGATTTCAGATTTAGAAAGGGCTGAAACAGGGTAGGGGGACCAGAATTCCCCGGGATTGGTCAGGTATCGTGTAACCATAGCATTTGCCTGTGATTCCGTGGCCACACCGGCCCACATGGCAGAGAATGCGGCTACCGACCTGACGGGGATCTTCCATTGTCCGGCGGACTGCTCATTCATCCGGACACCCACCCAGAGGGATTTTGCAATGGGCTGATCCTTGTCCTTTTTCCGGTCATAGTAGAATCCATCGTCTTCATCCCACAACTCTTCCCTGATCCGGGTTTTTCTTTGAGCGGAGATCACAAGGTATTGATTGGCAAGCTGCTGTTTACCTGCCAGTTCGGCCAGCCTGGCAAAGGCCAGTGTTTCTCGTACAAGGTATGAATTCAGGTCCACCCCCTCACAATTCCGGTCGAGCCAGAAACCTGCCCGTTCATGCTGGTTGTCCATCCCGGTATGGGGAGCGCTCATCCATTCACTCAGGCCATTTTTATTCTCATCCATATCATTCAACCAGAAATCAATGTATTTCTGCAGTTTCGGAAAGTATTCTCCACCTGTGATCCAGTCCAGTTCCCCGTATGCCCTGTACACCAGTAAAGCGATCTGGGCGAGAAAGGGCTTGACATGTTCCGTATCATGCCACTGATTGCCGGGGACAGACCGGGCTATGAAACCGTTCTCCCGCTGGTTCTGCAGAAAAATGATCACCCCGTTCCTGATGTAATCAGATGGCCATCCCATATAGATCTGCAGGATGGCCCCAAAATACTGGTCCCAGTCATACAGGGTCTTATTTTCATAACCGGTAAAATATTTAAGTCCCGATACATCTTCCAGGAAAATCCCATTTTGCATCAGCGAATCGATGCTTTCAAGACCCTCCCGGTACTCCTTAAGTTGCGGGTCAACGGCCAGTATCTGAGAGCACAGGCAGTGGCAGGCAAGCAATCCGGCTATTATTACAAATGGTCTTTTCATATCTCTCACATTTCATGACAGGGAACTCGTGTCAAGATATTCAAATTCCTTCAGCAATTGGCCCAATCGTGAGATAATGGCTTTGACGCCACCCTCCACATCCGATTCAATGTTCAGGGGCATCAGGGGATCATGAAGTGAGAGCCGTAACAGGAACCAGCCATTTTCAGACGAGTCAATGCATTTGACCCGGATCCCTTCGTAATTGGGTTTTTCCACTGACCAGCCATCTTCCTTCTCAGCCATTTCCTGCAATTCGCTTATTATATTGTTTCCGTAATCCTGGAAGTCCCCGCAGGTAAGGGATAAGCGAAATTCCCGGCTTTCTGCAAGGACTGGCATATGATCGATCAGGTTTGTCAATGACCTGTTCTCATTCTTGAGCAGGGCCATTTTTATCAGGAGTTTTGCCACCAGGTAGGCTCCGTCATCCAGGAAATAATTCTCTTTCAGAGCTGCATGACCGGATGTTTCTATGGCCAGCCAGGATTCTTTCCCTTCCTCATTCAATCGTTTGGATTCATTGATAACATTTTTATATCCCCTCTTAAAACGGTGATGCACTCCGCCCAATTCCTCTTCGATAAACCATTTCAACCCTGTGGATGTGATGGAGTCTGTGACGACTACCGAACCAGGATGTTCCTCCAGGATCACTGCAGAGATCAGGGCAATCAGTTCATTCCGGCTGATGGCTTTCCCGCCTGCATCAACCACAGCGGCCCTGTCAACATCCGTATCAAATATAATACCCAGGTCTGCCCCTGTACGCTTGACTGCTGTACTGATCGACTCCATGGCATCATTGTCTTCGGGGTTCGGCACATGGTTGGGGAAATGTCCGTCCGGTTCCAGGAACTGGCTTCCTTCTATATCCGCTCCGAGAGGTACCAGGACCTTATGGGCAAAGAATCCTCCTGCCCCGTTCCCCGCATCCACAATGATTTTTAGTCCCACAAGAGGCAGCTCATACCGCTCCGGATCGTTAACACCCTCCCGGATTTTGTTTACCAGGATCCCGGCATAGACTGAAATAAAGTCTACCTTTTCCACCCCGCCAGGCGGGCTGGATCCCGGGAAGGAACCTCCGGCTGCTATCTGGAGGAGATCATTAATATCTTGTTTGTCAAATCCACCCCTGTCAGTGAAAAATTTCATACCATTCCGGTTGAAAGGCAGGTGGCTGGCTGTTAGCATCACAGCCCCGTCCACCTCCATTTTTTCATCAATGCAAGCCATGAACATGGCCGGTGTAGAGGCCAGACCACAATCCATTACATCTACTCCCTGTCCCATGAGTCCTTTCATAAATGCCTCCTTCAGCATGGGACCCGTGATACGTGAATCTGTGCCAATGGCTACCACAGGTGTTTCAAATCCCTTCTCCACAAGCCAGGCGGCAAATGACTCACCCAGTATTTCAGCCACTTCTGCTGTAAGGTTTACATTCTCTCCGGAAACTCCCTCCAGTGAGACTCCCCTGATATCAGAGCCATTTTGCAGTTTTTTCCAATCTTCCAGCTTCATTGATTTCATGTTTTATCACGAGGAATACCATTATCAAAATACAAAACTAATGATATGTAGTAAAAAATCTGCACCTTGTTGAAGGAAACCAACTCTCCTAGTGCATATCCCCTTATGAAAAACCGGGAGGCGAGTGTTCTTGTAAACAAAGTATTCCTGGCAAATCCTCCGGTAAAGTAAAGGTTTTGTGTCTGATCCTCAGGTGTGATGATCCGATCTATAAATTTTACTCTTGGTCAAGTACTCCTACCCGGCTATCATACAAACTGATGATGGACTGGTCCACATGACCTATACCTCCCGGCGCCGTTCTGTGAAGCATGTGGCTCTGAATGTAATAAATATTCAGGGTGTGTAAACATCTTTTTCCTACTTGGCGAGTTCCTCCTGAAGTTGCCGGACCATTTCGGGTTGCTCGGCGGCAACATTGCAATGCTCGCCAAAATCATCGTAGAGGTTGTATAGCTGGGGCTCTTTGCCTCTTTCGCCCACGAGTTTCCAGGAGCCGTTGTCTGAGATGTTGTGATAGCCACCCTTATCGGAAGTGAAAAAGTCTTTTTCACCCCATTTATTCTGCATATAATTCCTATTTGCCCCCGAAATCATACAATTTTGCATTATATTTGCCCCCGAAATTATACATATCACATTCATAATACAAAATGATTTCAGACATGTTTAACAGGGAAATCATAACAGACCTTGAACACTGGAAAGTCAGAACAAACAGAAAACCCCTCATATTGCGGGGCGCCAGGCAAGTTGGTAAGACGACATTGGTTAATCTGTTTTCCAGAGGTTTTGAGCAATACATTTATTTGAATCTGGATATTTCTGAAAACGCTGACTTGTTTGAGGAGAGCAGAAATATTGAGGAACTGGTTGATGGTATATTTCTTTTCAGTTCTAAGTTGAAAAGCGTTTCACAAACCTTAATCTTCATTGATGAAATACAGAATTCAAAGGCTGCTGTTAAGTGGCTCAGGTATTTTTACGAAGAGAAAAAGGAATTGTATGTTATTGCAGCAGGATCAATGCTGGAATCCTTAATCGATAAGCAAATCAGTTTCCCTGTTGGACGTGTGGAATATCTTCCTGTACGTCCCTTCTCTTTCAGAGAATTCTTAATGGCTAAAAATGAGGAGGCTGCAATAACAACTTTGGATATTGTACCCTTTCCCGCATATGCACATAATAAGCTCCTGGATCTGTTCAGACAATACCTGCTTCTGGGAGGGATGCCAGAGATTATTCAAAACTTTTTGGAATACAATGATATAAATGCACTGGACCCTCTATATGACTCTCTTATTACCTCATATAAAGAGGATGTTGAGAAATATGCTAAAAGTCCACTTAATGCTTCCATACTCAGGCACACGATTGAGAATATTTTTATAGAAGCAGGTAAAAGAATTAAATTTCAGGGATTTGGCAATTCGAATTATCGTTCCCGCGAAATGAAGGAGGCATTGTTAACCCTTGAAAAAGCCCATTTGATCCAATTGATCTACCCGGTTACTTCCAGTTCCCCCCCGTTGCAACCTGATAAAAGAAAATCTCCCCGGCTACATGTGCTTGATACCGGACTTATTAATTTCTCAACTGGTTTGAAGAAAGAGTTGTTTGGGAGCAGATTAATCGATGATGTTTATGAAGGAAAAATCGCTGAGCATATTGTTGGACAGGAACTTATTACCCTTTCGAGGTTAATGACAAAGAAAGAGTTTTTCTGGACACGCCAAAAGGATTCAGATGCTGAAATTGATTATGTGTATCAATTTAATAATCTGATTATTCCTATTGAAGTAAAATCCGGAGTCACCGGGAGATTAAGATCGCTTCATGAATATATGGACAGGGCAACTCATGATTACGCGGTACGAGTTTATTCCGGAAAATTAGAGGTAAGTGAGGTCAGAACACGCACCGGGAAAATATATTATCTTTTGAACCTCCCTTTTTATCTGGTGCACAGGATGGAAGATTATCTGAATTGGTTTCTTGCAGAATATAAAAAAATGTGATAAACACGCATTTAACAGCTGTAAGCTGGTGGAAAGCTACCGTGATCCCAAGACGAAGCAACCCGGAGATCGTACCGTTCAGAAGATAGAGTCCCTGCCGATAGCTGAATGAGCAAAACTGATTTATGAATTTGGCGGCAAAAAGTACCTTACAGCCGGAGTTAAAGATCCGTCTTTTTTACACAAACAATATCCTTCCCCTGCAATGATACTTTGTCAATGGCAGAAGGGGTTATCCAAATATCACCGTTGTCATCGATAATTGAGATATTGCCACCCGAAGTGGTGGTCATTTTTGCAGTATATATCCGCTTAATGATCTCCGTAATCTGATCACGGGGATGCTGCAAAAATAATTACATGACCACTTTCCCGTTTCTTGGTCCGGGAATGAGTTGCAGTCCCAGATCCAGCTCCGGTTCTTTCACATCCCCGAAACATCTCCAGAGGACCAGGGCTGCCC
>DAOUVF010000344.1 GCA_030667765.1 Bacteroides sp. | reverse complement strand
CGGTGGCCATGCCTTGGTTAGAGGAAGTCCCGGCCATACTGGAAGCATATTATCCGGGCCAGGAGGGTGGTGATGCCATTGCGCGGATCCTGTTTGGTGAGGTAAATCCATCGGGGAAACTGCCTGAAACCTTCCCGCAACGGCTGGAAGATAATCCAAGCCATGGATATTTCCCGGGAGATCCTGATAAAGTCAATTATGGGGAAGGCATATATGTTGGATACAGGCATTATGATAAAAAGAATATTGAACCATTATTCCCATTTGGATATGGATTGTCATATACCAAATTTGCATACGATAATTTGCAGGTAAGGCGGATGGAGGACGGATCAGTTAAGGTTGAGGCCGAAGTTAAGAATACCGGATTGGTACCGGGCAAAGAGGTAGTCCAGTTATATGTCCGCGACCTGGAGTCAAGCATAGACAAACCCGTAAAAGAATTGAAAGGTTTTACCAAAGTATTTCTTGAACCCGGCCAATCAAAGCCCGTATCGATTACACTGACCAGGTATCAGTTTGCCCATTTTGAAGAAGAAAAAGATCAATGGCTTGTGGAAACCGGAGAGTTTGAACTATTAATTGGAGGTTCCTCAAAGGATATCAGGTTAAGGGAAAAAATCACGATAGATTAATAGAGCAGGATTATGCTAAAATACATCTCGGGTTGCTTACTGTGCATATTCATGGCATCAGGTTCATATGGCCAGCTGTCAGTCCCACAGCCCGGTGATATCTACAAGGAATATGTCCTGAACCTGAAAAGCGGTGACAACTGGCGCGTTACCGATCCCGATGCCACCGCTTCCGGGGCCCAGGATTTTCTTCCCAATCCCGTCATGAAGATACCGATTGATGACCTGGATGGTGCTATCCGGGCCGAGGCACTGATGGATATCTGGGGAGGCCATACTGGCACCACCGGCAAGAAATTCCGGTTCAACGGGAATGCCTGGATCGATATACCGGATCATCCATCGATTCCGGAGAGTCCCGAATGTTATAATTCTGAATTCAATTATATTACAGAAGTACCACTGGGTTATTTACAGGAGGGAGATAATGAATTTGAAGGTACCTCCGGCGGCCGGACCTGCTTTAACTTTAACTGGGGACAGTGGGGATGGTACGTAATGCTTGTTAGAATTTATTATGGTCCGGAAAAGCTGCATCCCAGCGGCAGCATTTCGTCGCATAGCCCGGGATCGGATGTAATTGAACTGGATACCATAAGTGTGGAGGCCCAGGGTTCAGCTGGTATAAGGAGGGTAGACCTGCTAGGGAAATACCGGGGGTATGATGAGAACGTGGACGGGATATATGTGGACTGGCACAGTAATTACCATACCACTGTATTGGAGGAGCATATAGGATCCGATAATATCAAACCATATCAATTTTTATGGGATAACCGGTGGGTACCTGACCAGGATACGGGATCTGTATCATTCCTTGCCCGCATCCTGGACAGCAATGATGTCTGGTTCGTAACGGAGATTGTTGACAGTATTTCGCTGGTAAGACCGGAAGGTGTTTCTGTTAAAATGTTCACAGCTGAGAATGTCCCCATGAAATTCTGGGTCAGGGCCGGAGAAAAAAAATCCTGCGACATCAACATCGACGACCTGTCCGATGCAACCAATGCCATGCTGGTCCACCGGACCTGGAACGGCGAGGATGGGGGTGCCGGAAGCGGAACCATACTGCTTCCCCTCTCTGTTAACTCCTGGATGGGAAAGGTGAGAGGGCTAAACCATAATTATGCACTGTCCAGGGTAAACGTGCCTGTAAACTCATTAAAGGTTGGCAATAATGATGTGGCATACCACTCCAATACCGCGCATCATGGCATTGAGATCCTTTGGCCGGGACCTGCCATTCTGGTAAGATATAACAGAAATGCAGTCCAGGTGGCAACTCCGGTTATAGATCCTGCTCCCGGCGAATATAAAATGCCCCAGGAAATAACCTTAACTTGTGAGACTCCGGGAGCGGAAATTTATTATACCACCGCTGGCAGCGATCCCAATGTAGAATCACGGAAATATAGTGCTCCTTTCGATATCAGTGATTCTGCCATCGTTAAAGCAATCGCCACCAAATTTGATTACCGACCGAGTGAAATAGCGGAACATAAATTCGACCCATATCTCTTTCCCAGCCTCAATGATGCCTACAAAGGGGAAAATGAGTATACTGTGGAGGTGGAGTACAACAAACCTGTTGACAAAAACGGTGCAGAAGATACTTCAAACTACAGCCTGAATAATAATGGTATCATATTGGATGCCCAACTTGATCCGGATGATCCGGCCAGGGTAATCTTATCAGTCGATCAAATGGAGGAAGGTAAGGAATATACATTATCTGTTAATAATGTAGTGGATAGTACAGGGATATCAATTCCTTTTAATTCTTCAGCGACATTTGTTTATGCCTATATTATTAAAATTACTGCCAGCGATGCAGACGGAGAAAATGTTGCGTCCAATACCGTGGATGGAGACCTAACAACTTATTGGTCTGCCAATGGAACATCAGGGGTATGGATTCTCTACGATCTGCGGACAAGCAGGCTGGTACAATCGGTTGATATGGCTTTTTTCCTGGGAGACCAGAGAAAAAGTTTCTTCATCATACATACTTCAGCAGATGGAGAAACATGGACCGAAGTCTACAATGGGGAGAGCAGCGGGAACACCCTGGATCTGGAGAAGTTTGATATTGAGGATGTGACTGCCAGGTATGTGAGAATACTCGGATTGGGAAATTCTTCAACCAGCAACTGGAACAGCTATACCGAGGTTCAGATCAACTGGTTTGGTAAGGGAACCAATATCCCGCATAATTATCCTGAAGCAGAAATTGAAGTTTACCCGGTCCCGGCAGTACATGGTTTTCATGTCATACTTCCTTCCTGGCAGGAAGAGAATGAGATTTTTATTATTAATACATTGGGACAAAAAAGCCATGCCATGCTAACCGGCAGGTCAACCTGGATTTCAACAAACCATTATACAAATGGGATATATTTGATAATCGTACCCGTGGGGGACGGGGTTCTGTCAAAAAAGATAGTTGTAAATAAATGACAAATCAAAATCAATGAAAATATTCAAATTAAGAAAAGGATTTCGTCAGGCTTGGCTGTTGACCATAGCTGTATTGATCTCCGGAAATATCATTGCCCAGGATACCAATACAGTTGGAGTTATCGACCAGATAATAAGTAGTGTTGATCTGCAGTATCGCAAAATGAGTGAAAATATTCCAGATCCGGCTAAATACCCGAGAACTACAAATTCGGATGGAACGCTGAGACTGGTTGATCCGAGGGACTGGACAAGCGGATTTTTTCCGGGTTCACTATGGCTGCTGTATGAGTATACAAATAAAGATTTCTGGTTAAATGATGCTTTTCAGCGTACGGCAGGAATCGAGGGACAAAAATTCAATACTGGCACACATGATCTTGGTTTTATGCTGGGATGCAGTTTTGGTAATGGCTACCGCCTGTTTGATGATCCTACTTATGAAGGCATTCTTATCCAGGCAGCCAAGTCACTGGCAAGCAGGTTCAATGCAAATGTCGGGTGCATTCGCTCCTGGGATTTTGGTACCTGGGAATTCCCGGTGATCATTGATAATATGATGAACCTTGAGCTGCTGTTTCAGGCCACAGAACTGACAGGTGATTCCTCTTACTGGGATAAGGCCGTAAGTCACGCCGATGTAACATTGTTACATCATTTCAGGGATGACTTCAGCTCCTTTCATGTGGTGGACTACAATCAAACAACCGGAGATACCATTGGTAAATCCACACACCAGGGGTACTCTGCAGAGTCTGCCTGGGCCAGGGGACAGGCATGGGGCCTTTATGGGTTTACCATGTGCTACCGTATTACAAAAGATACCCGGTATCTTGAACTGGCTGAAAACAT
>DAOUVF010000461.1 GCA_030667765.1 Bacteroides sp. | reverse complement strand
TCTGAAGCTTTTAGGGGGACTGATCGCTGATTTTACCGCTGAACAATTGAAAATCCTCGGGGACCAGCTTGTATGGCCGGGTCATGGATTCCCATCCTCCAGGGTTTTTACCGGGTTCGGCTCGTCCGATGATAACATTCTCATGATCACACCGGATGCTTACCACGATCTGGCAATCCCATCCCTTGTTAAAATGACAGAAGCCCTCAGGGACCCAGTATTCCACTCCTGTGGAGACTGGTCAGAACGGGCAGAAGTTGTCAAACAGATACCTGGTTTAAGTATGGTGGACGGGGCTTTTACCGTTCAGACAGATCCGGATCCCAATCCACCTGAACCAATCCGGGATGCCTTTGCAGGAACGGGAATCGCTGTGTGTGCCCGTATGGCTGGGGACCTGGACAGCATAAAATCAGCCATACAAAGACTCTGGCACCCGGACCTGAAACTCATCGCCGTCACCTATTGCCAGTCCCCCGAAGAACAACTCAGGGCATATGAGTTCATTCACCATCATTGTGTCTGATGATTTTAATTATTGGTATTTTTCGATCACCTCACCTGTTTTTACATCCTTGAGAATTCTTTTTGTCTTACCGTCAGGCATTGTTTCATCTTTAATAAGCAAATATTTACCATCGATCAGTGGCTTGGATGTAGCTTCCTTTTCATCACCGGTCTTTCCTCGCCAGTCTTCGATCTCAACCGGCTCCCATGATTTGGTTTTGGCTGATTTATAGCAGGCATCCATGATGGCATTGACCACATAACCATCATAAAAGGTTTCCATCGGGCTGGTCCCTTCTTCGTAGGCTTTGAACATGTCCTGGAACATATGGGTGTAACCCAGCGCATTTACCTCATCTCCCACAGGAAAGAGCCAGCCTTTGTCAGATTCTGCCTTTTCGGCAACATAACCGCCCGTACCTCCTGTTGTGAACATCTCAAAGCCCGTTCGCAACCAATGGTTGAGCCAGATGGTTCCTTCCGTTCCGGAAACTTCGTCACGCAAATCCATACCTCCTCTGAAGGTCCAGTTTACTTCGAACTGGCCGAGGGCATTATTGGCAAAGCGAATGAGTCCAATCCCGGAATCCTCCGCCTCGATTGGATGTACCATGGTATCGGCAGTACACATTACCTCGACCGGACGAATATCCTTTCCTATAAAATTGCGAATGATTTCAATGCAATGGCAGCCCATATCCACAATGGCACCACCACCGGCCTTTTCAAGATCCCAGAACCAGTCTGAATGCGGACCCGGATGGGTTTCGCGGGACCTGACCCAGAGAATCCTGCCCAGCGCCCCCTGTTGAACTGAGGCCACCGCCTTCAATGTTTTAGGCATATAGACCAGGTCCTCCAGGTAACCTGCAAAAATTCCAGCTTTCTCAACCGCTTCGAGCATTTCCCTGGCCTCAGCCAGATTGCGGCCCAGTGGTTTGGTACAGACCACGGCTTTCCCTGCTTCTGCACACATGAGCACTGCCTCCTTGTGTAAATAATTGGGGAGGGCGATGACCACAAGATTGGTCTCGGGATCATTAATCGCTTCTTTCATGTTGTCGGTAGCTTTGGGTATATCCCACTCCCGGGCAAATTTTTCCGCCGATTCCCTGGGCAGGCCACAAACTGTCTGGATGCGATCTCGTCCCCGGATGCCATGAATGGTCTCAGTATAGAAGTTCCCGATAAAACCGGTTCCAAGCATGGTAATTTGATGTCCGTTTTTCATGAGTTGTGTTTTGTAAGTTTTTACTATCTTAAGATAGAAATCTTTTAACATTGGTACAATGATATATCTGAAAAGAACTCGAAGAATTTTTATGCATGCCTGCTTCTGCATCCTGCTCATTCCCTGCGTGCTTTCTGCCCAGGACGGAAAAAGCCTGAACAATCAGAAGATAAATGGCTACAGGGGCATCTGGTTTGAGCTCAACCAAAAGTTCGAGCATGGGGATAAATATAGCGGGGGACTCGGCACCTATACAGCCAAACATATTCCCCTGGCGATTTATGCTCCGGCAGTCGATAAGACATTTTTTGTGTACGGTGGTACCATTGAGCATAATCAAAGGCATCTGCTGTGCATGATCGGGGAATTTGACCACAAGACCCTGCAGGTTTCCAGGCCAACTGTGGTCTATGACAAATTGGGTGTGGATGATCCACATGACGACCCAACCATAATGATAGATGATGATGGCTATATCTGGATCTTCGTCAGTGGCAGGGGCAATAGCAGGAAAGGCATCAAACTGAGGAGCAATGAGCCTTTTGACATCGATGAATTCACAGAGGTAAGTATGGAGGTATTTGCCTATCCCCAGATATGGAATACGAAAAATGGTTTTTTCCATTTTTTTACCAAGTATACGGGTGTAAGAGAATTGTATTTTGAAACAAGCACCGATGGGTTTACCTGGACTGAGGATGTAATGCTGGCGGGGATCAGGGAAAGTCCGGATAAGAAAAGCGGGCATTACCAGGTCAGCAATCACTTTAATGACGGGACAATCATAGGGACATTTTTTAACAGGCACAGGGATGGGCATCCCGATACCAGGACCGACCTGTACTATTTGCAAACCAGGGATTTTGGAAAGACCTGGGAAGACATATACAGAAAACCGGCCAGCCTGCCATTGTCGGAAGTCGACATCATTCCCCGGATCATCGATTACCAGACATTGGGCAAGAATGTTTACATGAAAGACATGG
>DAOUVF010000163.1 GCA_030667765.1 Bacteroides sp. | reverse complement strand
GGGAACAATGTTTCAACCCTGAAGCTGATCACTGTTTCCATATCACCGTTATTTACAGCCGTTCCCCCGACATCAGAAACGGTGACTCTTATTGTACTAATACCGGTGTTGGCAGGAACCGGTGTGAATTTTAAGGATGCTGTCGCACCGCTGCTATACTCGACTGTCGGTGTTGAGATAATGGTATCTGCCGAACTTGTGGCTGTGATGGTCAGGGTCTGACTATCCCCATCACCATCTGAAATTCCGCTCAGGGTAATGATCTGTTCTCCTGCATCGGGGGTAATCACTATATCTTCAACAACATCTATCCTGGGTGGGGCATTCATACCCAGGTATGACCTGACATTAAAATCCATGGTCGCTATGTTGTTGACAGGTTCCCCGTCATCCAGGGTAAGCGTTATGGTTGTTAATCCACTGTCACTGGGACTGAACCGGAGGTTTGCGTATGGACCTGATTCATATTCACAGAAGATAGTATCAACAACGCTTGTATCGCTGCTGGATGCAGTAACCTCTATACTTTGTTCAATCGGAACATCACCATCCCCGATTCCGGAAATTTTTATATTGTATTCCTCCCTTGCCTTTACCTCAATGTCATCAGCCTGGTCCACAACAGGGGGTAAATTGCTGACAACCGACAACGTAAAACCAATTGAATTATCACCCCAGCTGCCAGTACCTTTTGCCGTAACTGTTAAAACTGCTGTCCCGGATGAATCATCAATGCAGTCGAAGTTCATTCTGACCGCGTTATTGCCTGCCACGGTATAAGTGATGTTTTCTATCAGAGATTCACCTACGGAAACCGTCACCAGATCAATGTTTTCCAGATCGGTGATCAGAATGGAATTTCCTTTGGAGTCCTGATAAAAAGTCTGGTTTTTTATGCCTGCCAGGTTAGCAAACCGTGAGGCATCAGTACCCACTTTGATTTCATCGAACCACAATGTTCCATCAAAGCTGGTGGCAGCCTCATTTACGCCAAATTCGATCATTCTCACCTCACCCAGAAAGACATTGCCCGAATCGGAGAAATCTATGCAATAATAAGTGAATCCGGTGGATTCGTATACCCTTACTTTGCGCTCGATACTCCTTGTTCCTTCCCATATCCTGGTCCATAATACGAGCGGCCTGTCGGATTTTGCCCTGATATTTACATAAGGGTTACCAGAAATTGCATAAACACCTTGATAATCATACTGAAATGTGATACCGGGCTCGAATTTACTGACGACAACCTCCAGATTTCCCGCTGTCTGGCTCAATGAGTATTGCTGGCCGGATTTCCAGCTTGTATCCGGCCAGGTACCTTCAAAATCAACCGTAAATCCGGTTCCTTCAGGAACAATTGGAGGGATGGCTGCATCACCCATCTTAAAATTATCCAGCCAGAGTTCTCCCGTAAAATTCCCGAATGGTACCATGAACATCATTTCCTCCATATCTGCAGTCATGACTGAGGCCTGGGAGGAAAAATCCATGAATATATGTTCGTAGACACCTGATCCATTGGTGGTAAATGTCTGCTCGAGCTGCCAGACAGCACCACTCTTCACTCCGATGGTGATTTCGATGGATTCATTGGTCTTGATGTCAAAACTGATATACGGGCTTTGCTGGAAATTAAACGGTTTCATCCAGAGCTGCACAAAATGCCAGGAGGTTTTATCAATGGTCATATGCAACTCCTGGCTGCTGACATCAAAAATGAATTCTTTAGGATCCGCTCCCTCATCGAGTGATACCCAGTTACCGTAATCGTTTGGATTGGAAAAATCAGTCTCAAAACTTGTTGGAGATTGTGCATTGGTTATCACCGGAGTAATCAAACATAAGCAACTTATGAGGCTGAGTGTACTGACGATTCGGTTCATGATTATTGATTTTTTTTTGTTAACACAATTCCTGTTTGCTTATTTCTGGTTATGTCAAAATTTGACAATTCATAATACGGTAAGAATAGCACAGCTAAAATCTCCCAGGCTAAACAGGCTAGATATCTTGCAACAAAAAGCAATGAGATTTGAATCAGGCCATGATATACCTGCCCTGATCTACTAATTCTTTCTGAAGCTTGTCCAGGTAGTACCGTCAAAATTCGATGCACCGAAATTGGTTCCGAACCATACGGATCCGTCCGGATCCATCGCAATGCAAAAAACAGAATCTCCTGCCATTCCATCCTGAACCGTATAGTTGGTCCATTCCTCTCCGTCATACCTGGATACTCCTGCGGCAGTTCCTATCCAGGTTATCCCTTGCCCGTCTCCCCTGACCGATAGGACATTATTATTTATAAGTCCATCCTGCTCATAGAAAAGCTCCCACTCCTGTTTGGGATCAAAATTTCCATGAAACGCAAGCCCTTCATCTGTTCCTATCCATTGGTGATGGTAATTTTCAATATATATTGCCTGGACCTTGTCAGAAGGCAGGGGACTGTAGGGCCATTCGTAATACGTCACAGTTGTGACGGCATCAATTCCCGGGTTCATGAGGGCTACTCCCCTTCCGGACAGGCAAATAAATGATATGCTGTCAGGTCCCGGAGCAATGTCTGTAATCTCATATTCCTTTATCAGTTCATTTTCTTCACTGTCCATCCAGTTGCTTTCATACTGTATGGAAATACCTCCCTCTGTACCATACCATGTGACATTTTTATTGTCATGTGTAAGCGAAGTAACCCTGTCTCCCGCCAGGCCTGAATTTGATGTCCCGAAAATTTGAATGGACTGAATCAGATTACCAACTTTGTCAAGTATGCCTGCACCTGTCCGGGTGGCAATTAATATTTGAGAGCCGGTGCCGCTTTTTCTTCCGCTGATATCATTTATTTGATTTTCAGGCAGCCCGTCCTTGATCCCATAATTGGTAAAGGTTGATCCATCGTATGCAGACAGCCCGTTTTCTGTTCCAAACCATTTGATATCATTTTCATCAATATAAATTGAAGTAACCCGGTTGCCTGCGATGTTTTCCTGGACTACAGGTTCATCTTTATCACAACAGGATGTAAGGACTGAAAATGACAAGAGTATTATGAAATATTTTCTGGCCATATCATCGCAATAGCTGTACCCTCCTTGAATCTAGCTTAATGCCTGAGGGTGAATCAATCTTTATCGAAACAACGTAAATACCGCCTGACAGAAAGGAGCCGCTGCCACCCGTGCCATCCCAGTTCACTATGTGCTCACCGGGTGTAAAAGTCCTGTCTGCAAGGGTTCTGACCAGCTGTCCGCGCATATCGTAAACATCCAGCTTTACGTTTGCCCGTTCATCAATTAAAAATCTCAGATTGACCTTTTCGCTGAAAGGGTTGGGATAAGCATTTATAATTTCTTCCCGGACAGCCTGTTTCTCTTCAACATTTACCACTGAAGAAACCAGGTCTGCAGGAATGCTAACAAGTTCTATCCCCTGCTCCAGTCCCAGGTTCCTTGAGTATTGTTTGGTCTGGCTCCCGTTCCAGTGTTCATGTGCTCCGAGACTTGTTAAAGGTACTCCATCATCTTCAGGATCATAGGTGATATTCCCGGGCCATTTCGAGGGATCGGCTGCCTGCTCAAGATAATCATCCACTCCCGGGGCCATATTTGGGAAGTTTATGGTCTGGTCTCTATCCCTTGCGTCCTTGACTGTTTTGTTCAGGTATTCTGTCCGCAGGAAATCGAAGCAAACGGATTCCAGGGCTACCTGGTCCATAGACGCAAACAACGATGAGGTCCAGTCCCCTGCAAAGGGTTCCATATTCCATTTGTCGGTAGGCCAGGTGGCTTCCGGACCTGCATATAGTCCATCCAACAGAACGAGTATGGTGTTCCTGCCGATCATTTTATGTCCCATCAGATCAACCTGTACCCTGTACATACCCAATTCGGTCCTGGTCGGAGCCCCCTCATCCGGCGCAACCAGTCCCGGATGCAAGTGTCCGGCACCTCCCCGTGTATGTGAACCGAAATGGTTCTTGGCTGAAAGTGTTATGCCGGCTCTTGCATGGCCTTTCAGTGTGGGAATGTTGATCAAATAGTCTGCTTCTTCCATGACAGTATATAACCTGTCGGACACAGCCCCGGACATCACCGTACCCTTATCCGAATAAAATATGACAGGTTCACTCCCGGGTACTACTTTTATTCTGCCATCCCCGGCTGCACTCCCAATGTAATTAACATCGGGAAATTCATTGTGCCATAAGTCATATGCATGCTTGTAAATATGTTTCATGGGATCACCGACCCAGATATCCTCCTGACGGGCCCCCACCACATGCACCAGCTGTCTCAACACGGCCAGCACAACATGCGGGTTTGTTTCTGCGATATAATTGATGCTCGATCTGACTGAAAAGTCACTCAGTATATATGTACCATTGGGATATCCCCAGGTACTGGTAGCATTCGTTTTTATAAAAATATCCTCATACATTACATAATCCCATTCCGGTTCTTCCCATTTCATGCCATTAAAATGCTTGAACATGGCCGACCAGGCTGCCATATCATTTTCTGTACCGGTCAATTTCTGCAAAACATCAGATACCATTCTGTCAATCACTTCCTGATCATTGTTCTGGGGATAAAAATATGCATCATCGGCGTAGTTGGTACAATGCTCATTTGTCGAAGCAGAATCCCAGGCCCAGACCACACGACCCGGGAAAATACCGATGCCTTCACCCATAGCTTCATTGGCAGTATGGATCGCAAGGGGTATCGCGATATCTGCACGCAGCTTCACCGGATTGCTTCCCAGGAAAAGCAGCGAAGAAAATGCTGCTACTACAATCAGGGCACTGCCTGCCAGATACATGGATTTTTTAAATTTCCTGCCGGCCAGCCTGATCACAAAACTGGTACTGGTCAGCGTGATCAGGTACATGATAAATCCCGACATAAAGGGTGCAGCAGTTTTCATACACGGATAGGCCGCACGGCTAGGTTTGGGAATCACCCTGACAAGGAACCAGATGGTTGAGATTATGCCCATAAAGAAAAACAGGATCTTAAATGGGATTTGTTTTTTCAGATTTTTCATCATGATATTTATTTTCTAATGTATTATTTTCCTATAGATCTCGAATTGTTTATGTGTAATCCTGACCAGGTATATACCTTGACTATATTCGCTGATGTCAATGGAGTATTCAAGGACCCGGTCGGTTTTGAACAGGAAATACCTATTCATAATCCTTCCGTTCAGATCCAGTATATCCAACTCAATTTTTCCCGTTATATTATTGTCTAGATGTAGACTGAGTTTAGAAGATGCAGGATTGGGATAAATCTGTAAAGAGTTTTCCAGCAGGGATATATTGGAATTTCCGACGCTTGATGAGACAACAATATCCATACTTACTTGGTATTGACCATCGGAGGCCTGTACGGTAATGGTGGAAGCTCCGGCGAAATGTCCGTCGGCTGTAACAAGCAGTGTCGTATCGTCCTGGATTTCAACCAGCAGATGGGAATCTTCTGTACTGGCCTGAAATAGAAGTGTATCTCCATCCGGATCCGAGAATGCTTTGTTCAGATTTTCCGATACTGTGTAAGGAACATTGTATGCTTTTATGTTCAGATCCGGGATTTCTGTTATGATTTGAGGTTCCCGGTTGAATGCGGCATTTTCCAGGATGAGGGTACCGTATACATCGGCATCCTGCCAGTGTTCGTTCCATTCACTCAGGGCCTCATCCGGTCCCCTGTCCGAACCGATGAAATGATCCCTGGTTTTGGGGTACTCCATTGGATCATCATTATCACAATAAGCCATTGACAGTCCGAGCTTTTTGCCGGGTTCCAGGATGACCCTGGAATTTTCAGGCGTATAATCCTCATAGCTGTCGTCATGTACCTTCAGGCTAAATTCCCAGGTAAGCTTGTTGCCATCTCTCCTTACCATAAAATCCTGGAAATGATCTGAATAATCCGGTATGTTGTAGGAGCTCCAGGATGTGCCTGCCAGATCGCACGCTACCATGGAATTTACCGTGCCACCGTCTTCGGGTTGATAGATAACCAGATGATAGGAAAATGCATTTTCGCCGTCGGAGCTGGTCCCGTCAAAAATGTGATTACCTCCCGACTGGTCTTCGTCAATAAAAATCTCAAGGATATCGTAATTGGGATACCCCCCTCCTGTCCCCGGATCCGAATTATATATATAACCATCTACGAAAACATCGTCATTGGTTTCGGCCAGGAAATAGATCAGGTTTTCCTCCTCGGACCAGCTGACTTTATAGCGTCCGCTGAAGTCATTCGATGGAAGTTCAGTCCGGTAGGGGATCCAGACCTGGTCGATATAGTACCAGTCTGAGTTTTCCCAGATCTCATCGGTCCCGTAGCCGTCAAATTCCAGGCTGTCCGAACCCTGCTTCGCCGACATGATGGATTCTTCCCGAACGTATATACTTGCCGATTCCACCAGGGTATCAGTCCCGTCCGAGACCAGAATGCCAACCTCCGACATTCCTGTAAACCCGTTCAGCGACTGAATGGTAACCGAGCTGTCTCCAAGCATGGTGATCGTAACCTGACCGGGATCTGAAGCAACAACAGCATAAGAAAGTTCATCCCCGTCAGGGTCCTGATAAATGGAACTGAGTTTTCCTGATAATAATGTAGCATTGCTGTTCTTGTGGAGATAGTGTGTGCCTTTAATCAGGGAATTGGATTCGGGAAGGTTATTAACCAGACCGGGTGCAAACAGTTCTATCCCGGAGTCCTGGCCAAGGTTCCTCGAATACTGTTTTCTGTCTTCGCTATTCCAGTGTTCATGTGCTCCAAGTCCCCGGGCCGGCATCCCGTCATTTTCAGGATCATAAATAACATCTTCAGGCCAGTTGGAAGGATCGGCTGC
>DAOUVF010000195.1 GCA_030667765.1 Bacteroides sp. | reverse complement strand
TCCATTTTTATAAATTTTTATAAATTTTCTTATTCAAGGCGTATATCTGAAACGGATGCTCCTGAAGGTACCATGGGGAATACATTGTCTTCTTTTTCCACGCTAACTTCAAGCAGGAAGGGACCCTCATAGCTTAACATCTCTTCAATGGTTACCTCCAGGTCTTTCCGCTTCGTTACCTTTTTCCCGTTTATTCCAAATCCTTTGGCAATGGTGATGAAATCAGGATTGGTCAGTTCTGTTGAAGAATATCTTTTATCGAAGAATAATTGCTGCCACTGCCTTACCATCCCCAGGAAATTATTATTCAGGAGGACAATCTTGACCGGGGCTTTATTCTGCCAGATCGTACCGAGCTCCTGTATGGTCATCTGGAAACCTCCGTCACCGATAGCAGCAACCACCGTCTTATCGGGTCGACCCGTCTGTGCACCAAATGCAGCCGGGAGTCCGAATCCCATAGTTCCCAGTCCACCGGAAGTAACCAGACTCCGGCTGTGCTTGAACTTGAAGTACCGGTTAGCGATCATCTGGTGTTGTCCGACATCGGTGACAAGGATGGCCTCCCCTTTGGTCTTCTCGGTGATCATCCTGATCACTTCTCCCATGGTCAGTCCCTCCTTCTCGGGGTGGATATCTTGTTCTATGACCTTTTCATACTCATATTGGTAGGCGTGTTTAAACTGGTTAAGCCACTCTTCATGCCTGTTCTTTTTGATAAGAGGAAGGATGGCCTCAAATGTTTCCTTGATATCTGCGATAACGGCGATATCGGCCTTGACATTCTTGTTTACCTCGGAATGATCGATCTCGAAATGTACCACTTTTGCCATTGTACCGTAGCTTTTTACATCACCTGTTACACGGTCATCGAATCTCATTCCCAGGGCGATCAGAAGGTCACTTTCATTGGTTTTTATATTTGGACCGTAATTCCCGTGCATGCCCAGCATACCGACATTTAGCGGGTGGTCACTCGGCATGGCGGAATTCCCAAGCAGGGTCCAGGCAGCGGGGATCTGTGTTTTCTCGATAAATGCCAGCAATTCCTTTTCTGCACCTGACAGGATCACTCCCTGTCCCACCAATGCCAAAGGTTTCTTGGCGTTGTTGATTAATTCTGCCGCCTTTTCTACATATTCCATCTGGAGTTTGGGACGGGGTACGTAGCTTCTGACATCATTGCATTTCTCATAACTGAAATCCAATTCAGCAAACTGGGCGTCCTTGGTAATATCGATCATAACGGGACCAGGTCTCCCGGTGGTGGCAATAAAAAATGCCCTGGCCATCATCTCCGGGATCTCTTCGGCCCTGGTTATCTGGATATTCCATTTGGTAATGGGCATGGAAAATCCCATGACATCCGTTTCCTGGAACGCATCCGTACCCAGCAGTCCGGATACAACCTGTCCGCTGATACAAATAATGGGAGTCGAGTCCAGCATGGCATCTGCTAGTCCCGTTGTAAGATTGGTTGCTCCCGGTCCCGATGTCACCATACACACACCCACCCTGCCGGTCACCCTGGCATAACCCTGGGCTGCATGGGCTGCACCCTGCTCATGCCTTGTAAGGATATGCTTCAGCTTATCCTGGTAGTCATACAAGAGGTCATAGATGGGCATGATGGCACCACCCGGATATCCGAATATCGTTTCAACCCCTTCTTCGAGGAGGGAAAGAATAACGGCTTCCGATCCGCTTACCTTTTTTGTTTTCATATGCTTGTAATTATCAAAATTTATTCAACCTTTCTGACAGCCCCCTTATCGGCCGATGTGACCATACCGGCATAGGCCTTCAGGGCTGTGCTTATATTTCTTTCCCTTGTCCCGGGCTGAAAGGCTTCCACTCCACGGGCCCTTTCTTTCTTTCTTCTTGCTTCGAGCTCCTCCACGGGGACAAGCAGGTTAATTTTGCGATCAGGGATGCTGATCTCGATCTGATCACCATCCTCGATCAGTGCAATCTCCCCGCCGGCAGCTGCCTCAGGCGAGATATGTCCGATGGAGAGGCCGGAGGTACCCCCTGAAAACCTGCCATCTGTTATAAGGGCACATTTTTCCCCCAGTTTTTTTGACTTGATATAGGAGGTCGGATATAGCATCTCCTGCATTCCTGGTCCCCCTTTAGGTCCCTCGTACCGTATAACCACCACATCCCCGGGAGAGATCCTGTCATCCAGGATGGCCGTGCATGCAGCATCCTGGGAGGCAAATACCCTTGCAGAGCCGGTAAAAGTATATACAGAAGGATCTACACCGGCTGTTTTTACGATGCATCCGTCCCTGGCAATATTGCCATACAGGATTGCCAGTCCACCATCCCGGCTGTAAGCATTATCCATATCCCTGATACAACCAGCTTTCCGGTCTTTATCCAGTTCCCTGTGCATATTCTTCTGCGATCCCATTACAAGGTTCCTTACCAGTCCGGGTGCCGCCCTGTAGATCTGTACATCCTCCCGGTCATCAGCCGCCCTGCCGATATCATAACGCCCGATAGCCTCACCAAGTGTCAGTCCGTCTGCCCTCACCACGGCCGTATCAATCAGTCCCTCTTTCTCCAATTCTCCCAGGATCGCCAGTATTCCTCCTGCCCGGTTAACATCCTCCACATGGTAGTCAGAGCTTGGTGCAACCTTGCAAAGCACGGGTGTATTCCTGGATAGTTCATCGATGTCCTTCATGGTAAAATCCACACCTGCTTCATGGGCTATGGCCAGCAAATGAAGGACGGTATTGGTGGATCCACCCATAGCGATGTCCAGCCGCATGGCATTCAGAAAGGCATTTTTGCTGGCTATGGACCTGGGCAAAACGGAGTCATCCCCCTCAAAATAATATTGTTGCGTATTCCAGACAATTTTTTCAGCAGCCTGCCTGAAAAGGTCCAGCCGGAAGGCATGGGTCGCCAGGATGGTGCCGTTACCGGGAAGTGCCAGGCCTATGGCTTCGTTCAGGCAGTTCATGGAATTGGCGGTAAACATACCGGAGCAGGATCCGCAGGTTGGACAGGCGGCCTCTTCGATCATTTTCAGTTCTTTGTCCGAAATGGATTCATCGGCCCCCAGGATCATGGCATCCACCAGGTCGTATTTACGCCCACCGGTTTTTCCCGCCTCCATGGGTCCGCCGGAAACAAAAATGGCCGGTATATTCAGGCGCATGGCTGCCATCAGCATGCCCGGTGTGATCTTGTCACAGTTACTGATACATACCATGGCATCTACCCTGTGGGCATTGATCATGTATTCTACACTGTCGGCGATCAGGTCACGTGAAGGGAGGGAGTAAAGCATCCCGTCATGCCCCATGGCAATGCCGTCATCAATGGCAATGGTATTGAATTCGGCAGCAAAACAGCCCTGCTTTTCAATTTCTTTTTTAACGGTCTGGCCGATATCATGCAGGTGTACATGACCGGGAACAAATTGTGTGAAGGAATTAACTATCCCGATGACCGGTTTTCCGAATTGCTCTTCGGTCATTCCATTGGCCCGCCAGAGACTTCTGGCACCTGCCATCAGCCTGCCTTCGGTTGTCGTTGAACTTCTTAATTTCTGTTTCATGACATGTCAAAACCTTTAAAAAAAAAGAAGGCCACTCTGATCTTTCGAGAATGGCCTTCATAATATTTTTGTATTAATCCATACCATTCTTACCTGTAGAGCACCACGAGGCTCACAAGTAGAATAGCAATTATGATATGGACGTTTTTCATGTGCTGAATGATGAGACAAAGATATTTATTAATCTCTGAATTCAAAATATTTTTAATTGAACATGGAGTTGTGTACGATAACGTACGTCACAGGGCTCGTATGCGTGCAGAAATTTCGGTATATTATTCTTTAACTTATTATTAACATACTGATATATAGCTACATATAACTTTGGCATCAATTATGTATTATAGTATGATATGGAACCCACAGTATTCTATTACATATTATTCATTTATGTTGACTGCAGTGAAGAGGAGGCAGTGTAAACCTGATGGACTTTATACTGGTCATATTGATTGCATGCGCAGTGGTGTATACACTGGCATTCAGCCTGGGAGTCAGACGCGGCAGGAAAGAAAACCGGATGAAGGAATACATGCGTGGATACCTGCAGGGTTATGAGCAGTCCAGAACAGAATTACTCTCCAGGCTCAATCAGGGCACCGAAGATGCCAACCTGAGCCGGCCTCAATAAAAAAAGGGCAAGCTACTTATATCGCACCGCTACAACCGTCTACCCTTGCTTCCTTCCGGACCTGGGGGAGTTCAACAGGAGCTGGTCGTATAAGACTTGCCCAGTCTACAAAATTACTCAAAAAAAACAATATCTTTGCTAAACTAATCCTAAACCTTTCATAATAATGGAAAACAAAAATACGACTGTCTTCTACAACGGACTCGTCTGGGGAGCGATCCTCGGTTTTGTGGGAATCATCTACAATGTTATCCTCTATATGCTGGACCAGAACCTGAACCAGACCTTGGCTTACCTGGGTATTCTCATAACCATTGTCGTGCTGATCCTTGGTGTGCGTAGTTTCAGGGACAATGTCAGGGATGGCATCCTTCCCTTCGGTCCAGCTTTCCAGTTCGGATTTATAGTGATCCTTGTATCCAGTGTGATAGGCATTATCTATGCTTATATCCTGTGGACCGTAATTGATCCGGATATCCTCATCAAGATGAAGGACATGCAGATGGAGAAGATGCTGGAGAAGGGTATTCCTGAGGAGGCACTGGACCAGGCAATGGCTATCTCAAGCAAATTCATGACACCCCTGATGATGTCCATTATTGGGCTGTTCAGCGGCGTTCTTATGGGAACCATAGTTGCCCTGATCATTGCTGCTATATTTAAGAAGAACGAACCCGAAGACCAGGTAGTCGCAGAGTAATTAACCTAAAAGTCCTGCATGGATATTTCAATCGTTGTACCTGTCTATAATGAAGAGGAATCTCTGGGGGAGTTGAGAGAGTGGATTGAAAGCATCCTTTCCGTACATTCATTTAATTACGAAGTAATTTTTGTGGATGACGGAAGCAATGATGGTTCATGGAAGGTAATTGGGGAGCTGTCGGGTAAGTACGCAGAGGTCAAGGGAATCCGTTTCCGGCGGAACTATGGTAAAGCCGCTGCCCTTCATACAGGATTCCAGTCTGCATCCGGAGAGATAGTCATTACCCTGGATGCCGACCTCCAGGATAGTCCGGAGGAAGTGCCTGAACTGGTCAGGATGATCAGGGAGGAGGGATATGATCTCGTTTCCGGGTGGAAGAAAAAGCGGTATGATCCGCTTACCAAAAGGATCCCCAGCAGGTTCTATAACTGGTTTGCCAGGCAGGTGTCCGGCATTAAACTGCATGATTTTAACTGCGGCCTCAAAGCCTACCGGAACCAGGTGGTGAAAAGCATTGAAGTCTACGGGGATATGCACCGGTATATCCCATTTCTTGCCAAAAGGGCCGGCTTTACAAAGATCGGGGAAAAGGTAGTAGAGCACCAGCAACGAAAATATGGGGTGACCAAATACGGAATGAAGCGGTTTATTATCGGTTATCTTGACCTGATCTCAATCGGTTTCATCGGCAGGTTTGGCAGGCGGCCCATGCATTTGTTCGGGACTCTCGGCACCCTGATGTTCATTGTCGGATTTTTTGCAGCGGCCTGGCTAGGTGGACAAAAAATTTATTTCACCATCCATTCCATACCCATGCCGCGGGTAACCCAGAGTCCCTATTTCTTCCTGGCATTAACAGCCATGATCATAGGTACCCAGCTGTTCCTGGCAGGTTTTCTGGGCGAACTGATCACAAGGAATTCCACTGACCGGAATGCCTACCTGATAGATGAAACCATAAATCTGTAAATCTTGAACATCATATGTATCGGGCCGGCTCATCCCCTGAGGGGAGGAATTGCCAATTTTAACACGGCACTCTGTAAGAATTTTATCGAGGCCGGGCACCGGGCTTCCATTATCTCATTCTCACTGCAGTATCCCGGAATTTTTTTCCCCGGCAAAACACAGTATGAGGAAGGTAAATCCCCGGCAGGTATTCCAATACTATCCCTGATCAACTCGGTCAACCCGCTCAGCTGGATTAAGGCTGTCAGGGTTATCCGGTCCACATCCCCCGACCTGGTGGTCATTCATCACTGGATGCCTTTCATAGCCATAT
>DAOUVF010000212.1 GCA_030667765.1 Bacteroides sp. | reverse complement strand
ATGGAATGTATTGTTTACATGGGGGAAACAGATGTCCGGCGCCAGCAGCCCAATGTGCTTAAAATGAAGATGCTGGGGGCTTTGGTGATACCTGTGCAGAGCGGCAACAAAACCCTTAAGGATGCAACAAATGAGGCCATTCGGGACTGGATCAATCACCCTGAGGATACCCATTATATTATCGGCTCGGTGGTGGGCCCCCATCCCTACCCTGACCTTGTAACCAGGCTACAGGCTGTGATCGGTGAAGAGATTGTCTGGCAGATCAAGGAACAAACAGGCAAGGAAATTCCTGATTGCATCATTGCCTGTGTAGGTGGAGGAAGCAATGCCATGGGGGCCTTCTACCCATTCCTCGAAAATAAATCAGTCAGGATGATAGGGGTGGAAGCAGCCGGAAAAGGAATAGAAACAGATGAAACGGCAGCCACCCTTGCATGTGGAAGACCCGGGATTATTCACGGGAGCAAAACCATGCTAATGCAGGATGATGACGGACAGATCACTGAGCCTTATTCCATTTCAGCGGGACTTGATTATCAGTGGATCGGGCCGGTCCATTCCCACCTGCATGAAATCAGACGGGTGGAATACTATTCCGTTACAGATCAGCAGGCCCTGGAAGCTGCCATGGAACTCACCAGGCTGGAAGGCATCATACCGGCCCTGGAAACTGCGCATGCACTTGCCATACTGGGCAAATTTGAAACCGGTAAGGATGATGTACTGGTAGTTAACCTTTCGGGACGCGGGGACAAGGATATGGAAACCTATATAAAAGCTTTTGATAATGAACAGGATTAACAGACTATTCCAGTCAAATAAATCCGGGATCCTTTCGGTGTATATTACCGCAGGATATCCCGGTTTGCATGATACTGTCGAAGTGATCCGGGAACTTGCGAAAAACGGTGTGGATATGATAGAGATCGGCATGCCCTTTTCAGACCCCCTTGCGGATGGTCCCCTCCTGCAAGTCTGTAACCAGCAGGCCCTGGAGAACGGCATGACCCTGAACTTCCTTTTTGAGCAGTTGGGCTACATCAGGGAGACCGTGGATATCCCTCTTCTCTTGATGGGATACCTGAATCCGGTACTCAATTATGGAATAGATAAATTCTGCAAGAAGGCCAGGTATATCGGCATGGACGGGGTCATCCTGCCAGATCTTCCGGTCAGGGAATATACCTTGCATTATCATAATCATTTCAGGGAGAATAACCTGCACATGATCTTCCTGATCTCCCCCCAGACCCCTGAAGAAAGGATCAGGGAAATCGACAGGTTGGGGAGGGGATTCATTTACATGGTCTCATCTGCTTCCACGACAGGGGTGAAAAGCGGTTTTCAGCCTGAACAGATCCAGTATTTCGAAAGGATCAAGGCAATGGATCTGAAACTTCCACAACTAATAGGTTTTGGCATCTCAACCAGGGAGACCTATGAGCAGGTCTGCCAGTATACCTCAGGAGCAATTATCGGGAGCGCCTTTATGAAATCCCTGATGGGGGAAGGACCAATCCATGACAAAGTCAAGACATTTGTAAATCAAATCAGGCCGTAGCGGCAATTCTTATTAAGGATAATATACCGCATATTAAGCAGAGTATGAAACTATTCATATTTAATTATTGAAGACATTAATATATACCCTATTATTGCAATTGAATTTAGGTAAATTCAAATAACTTGTAAGTACATAAGTTTTGTAACTCAACCAAATGGAAATCTGGGACACACCTATTTATAATCCAGCTTATGTAAGCCAGCTAATAGACCTTAGTACCGGAAGAATTAAGCGATGGCTTCAAGGGTATGCATTTACCTATAAATCTGGTATCTCAGGAGAAAAGGTAATGAGCTATAAAGCACCTGTAATAGGACGTGATGATTCTAATCTTCCAAACTACGCCTCCTTTCTAGATTTAATTGATCTTCTATTTGTGAAACAATTTCTTACAAAGGGACTAAGCCTTCAGAAAATTCGGAAGGCATTAATTGAGGCACAATCATTACTTGGAGGATATCATTTTGCACAAAGATTATTTTTCACAGACGGGAAAAATATATATCTGCAGATCAAGAATGATTCAGAATCGCTCATAGAATTATTATCTGGTGGTCATTGGGTAATCTCAAAATTTATAAAGGAGCTAGCTCACCAAATTGAATTTGATGAACCTACAGGATTTGCTGCAAGATGGTATCCTCTTGGGAAAAACGGATTAGTAGTCTTAGATCCCAAAATTTCCTTCGGCAGACCTATAATAGTTGGGAAAAATATTTCCACAGATAACATTTTTAACTGCTATCTTGGGGAAAACGAAAATATTTCCAAGGTATGCAATTGGCTTGATCTTAATCAGGAGCAAGTAAATGCTGCTATTAAGTTTGAAACTGGTCTCAAGGCAGCATGAAATTCTTTTTCGATAATAATCTTAGTGAACATCTTGCCAAAGGATTATTGGAATTTGGTGAAGATGTAATGCATCTTCGTGATCATTTTAATGAAGATGAAGTGGATGTGGTCTGGCTAGAATTTATTGGGAAAAATGGAATAACACTGATTACAAAAGATGAAAGAATCCGACGTAATCCCCTGGAACTAAATACTACTTTGCTTAATATAGCTTTATATTCCTCTCCATGAAAAAAGAAAGCCGTCCTAATTTGATTAAGACGGCTTTCCTGATATTATCTTGTAGCTGGATTGGCTACCACCTTCTGAGGTTAATGGTCCTCGGATCATTGTCTCCAACGGTTACTGTAGCAAATTGATCACATTCTCCGTCGCCATAGTCGAGGATGACATCGGGCCTACCGTCCGCCGAGATCAGTACGGTACCTTTGGTGAAGAAACGGCATCCGATCTCTTTCCAGAGTGAATTGGTGATTTCCCTGCTGAAAGGAATTCCCTTCCTGTTAATACCGGTGGCTATTCCATCTATATACCATATATCATCACGCCTATCCCACCTGGTATCTTCGCCTTCCATGAATGTACGGGTGCGGTTAACCTCTTTGGAAATAACGATATCTGAATCGGGTACATAAACCTTACCTCCGGTCAGGATTACAGAAAAATAACGTTTTCCTTCATATTCACCTTCCATCCAACGGCCTTCATTGGTAACAACCCTGGTTCCTTCCACCTTGTGACCGTTGACGTAGAATTTATCAAATTCAACGGTACGGGAGGAACCTTTTTCCCACATGGGACCGGAAACGTTGATGATGATCTTACCTTTCCTGATCCGCTCACTATGAGAACATCCGTCGCCATAATCAACGATAACTTTCCTTGGCCAGAAATTTCCATCTGGTGAAATAATGCTGATGACCGGGCATGTATCCAATTCAGATTTGGTTGCTGGTAAATCATAACCAAAAGCATCCAGGAAACTCATTACCATGTCCACCTGGGTAAATACATCATCGTATGCCATGTCTGCGATAGCATCATCTTCAGCCGTCATCAGATCAATGTCTTCAACACTTTTATTCTTCTCACATGCTATCATAGTGACGGCTGCGAAAAGGATGATGGATAAAATAGATATAAAACTTCTTTTCTTCATGATTTTACTTTTTAATTAATAATAGATAACGAATTTTTGTTTATTTAGTTTCGTATAATTTGCATTTTTGCGCTCTCACAGTGTTACACACGCCACTTTTGAATTACCCTTACTTGTTTTTAAAAATTTTCCGGATTTTTCCCATCTTTGCCAGCCACAGGGGAAGGATATGGTAAAAAACAAAACGGGTGTATATATCAGTGTGGTGGCCGCCATGATCATGTGGAGCCTGACCTTTGTCTGGTTCAAGATCGTAAATGAGTACTATGGGCCATTCACGATTGTTTTCCTGAGATTATTCCTTTCCACAGTCATTTTACTTGGCGTATCATGGTTCTCATCTGTGCTTCACAAGATCCTGCGGGGTGATCTGTTAAGATTCCTGGTCCTTGCATTCATCTATCCGTTTATATATTTAATTGCTGAAAGCCTTGGCCTGACTATGATCTCTGCATCTCAGGGGGCGGTCATAATCTCCACCATACCCCTGATCGTGCCAGTTGGGGCGTATCTTTTGCTGAATGAACGGGTAACCATACTGAACATAGTCGGGATCCTGATATCCTTTACCGGGGTGATCATTGTGGTGATGAAAAGGGATTTTTCTTTTAATGCTGCACCTGCCGGCATTTTGCTAATGCTTATAGCTGTTTTTTCAGCGGTGGGATATACAATGATGGTCAAAAAACTGACCGAGAAATATAACGTATTTACAATTACTACTTATCAGAACATCATAGGAAGCATACTGTTTCTTCCCCTGTTCCTCATTTTTGAATACCGGGAGTTCCTTTCTTCAGAGCATTCAGTCAGGGCCATTGTTAACATAGGATATCTGGCTGTTTTTGGTTCGTCCCTTGCCTTTATCTTTTTTAATTATGGGGTAAAGATCCTGGGAGCCATGAAGGCCGAAATATTTACCAACATCATTCCCGTACTAACAGCTGTTTTCGCTTATTTTATGCTTGGCGAGGATCTTGGGTTTCAGAAGATGTTTGGCATAGCTGTGGTGCTTTCAGGACTCTTCCTTTCCCAGTTAAAGACAGGTAAAAGGCCATACGATCATTTAGTTGCTCCCTGATCCTCCAGCAGAGAAATATTTTGGTATATTTCACGTTTGTAAGGCTGACACACATCACATGTTCAGGTTAAAAGCAGCTTTTGGTATTTTCGGTTTTATAATCTTTACCTCGCAGTTGTCAGCACAGCTTGGTGGTAATGCTACTTATGCCTTTTTGAACCTGACCAATTCTGCCCGTGTAGCTTCGCTTGGAGGCAAGGTCGTGAGCCTGTGGGATGATGATCTGAACCTGCCTTTCCACAATCCCTCACTGCTCCATGAAGGCATGTCCAATAACCTGGTACTGAATTATGTGAATTATTTCTCTGATATTAATTTCGGATATGTATCCTATGCCAGGACTTATGATAAGGTGGGGAATTTTGCAGTTGGACTCCATTACATAAACTATGGCAAATTCACGGCTGCAGATCATGTCGGGAATATAACAGGAGAATTCCGGGCGGCTGAATATGCTTTTAATATGTTTTATTCCAGGGCGCTGGACAGCAGTTTCAGTATAGGGGTCAATCTGAAACCGGTCTATTCTGTGCTTGAAACATACCGTTCCTTCGGGATGGTCGCCGATATTGGTGTGAACTATACCGGCAGGGATAAATTGTTCAGCGCGGGACTGGTATTCAGGAATGTGGGTGTACAGATCAAACCTTACCATGAGGGGCACAGGGAGCCTGTCCCTTTCGAGATCCTGATCGGGTTGACACAAAGGCTCAAACATGCACCATTCCGCTTTTCCCTGGTCGGGCATAACCTGCAAAAACCTGACCTGACCTACGAGGATCCGGCAAAAAAGAATGAAGAATATGACCCCATTACCGGGGATCCCCTGCCTGAAAATAAATTTACCAAATTTGGTGATAACCTGATGAGGCACCTGATCTTTGGAGTGGAATTTATTCCGTTCGAAAATTTTTATCTCAGGGCGGGATATAATTACCAGCGCAGGCAGGAACTGAAGATCAGCAGCCGGATAGCAATGGTGGGGTTTTCCTATGGCTTTGGGATCAAAATATCCAAGTTCCATTTAAGTTACGGCAGGGCAACCTACCACCTCGCCGGTGCCTCCAACCATTTTTCTATATCCACTGATTTTTCAT
>DAOUVF010000227.1 GCA_030667765.1 Bacteroides sp. | reverse complement strand
TGTATTCCTTTCCGTTGCCCACATGTTTGGGTTATCTGCATGTTTTCTTAATTTGCCTTTTAAGGCATAATTTGTATCAGAGGCGCCAAAGGTCCCGCTTATAACACCGGTTAATTGAATTCCATCCTTATCCGTTACTGTCCATGACCAGGGGCCTTCCTTAGTTACATATAATCTTGCTTTCCATAAAGCGCCTTCCCCCCCACTGCCATCGCCGTCATAGAAGGCTTTTACATCTATTGATGTTTCACCATTTACAAATTTTACATCTGGAAATTTTGAATATCTTTCTGAAGTTGCAGGAAGGCTGGTGCCTGTTATAGTTACTTCATGAATTCCGTATAACCTGGCGTCATTGCTGCCGGTTGTAACGTTTTGACTGAATGATGGTGTTGTTTTTATTAATAATAAAACAAGAATTATTCTGCAGTTTATTATCATACTTTTAAGCATTTTCAACTTGATACAGGTATTAATCCATGTTAAACCAAATATAAATATATTCCCTATCTTTGTTGTACTTCTCTAAGGGGGTGCCTAAATATTGCGGGCTGAGATCATACCCTTAGAACCTGATCCGGGTAATGCCGGCGAAGGGAGTTTAGAAATTATGAAGTGTAATTCTTTATACCTGTATTAATGAAATCAATTTGGATTGCCATCTTGCTGGCAGTTTATGCATCTCCTGTTTTTTCCCAGTATGAAATTACAGGCAGGGTAATAAATGATGAGGGACAGGCCCTGATCGGGGCAAATGTTTACGTCGACCTGACTTTCCGGGGAGCCATTACAGATATAAACGGCAAATTTATCATCAGCAATCTTCCCGGTGGATCATATGTGGTTAAAGCATCCTATGTAGGATATACAACCAGCTCAGATACTATCAATATGCAGGGTAACATGAACCTGTCATTCGTGTTGAACAGCAGTACGGTCATGGCCGAGGAAGTTATAGTTACAGCCATCCGGGCCGGACAAAATTCCCCGGTGGCTCATACAAATGTATCCCGGGAGGAGATAAGGGACAGGAATCTTGGGAAGGATATTCCCATATTGCTCAAGCTCACACCTTCTATGGTTACGACATCGGATGCGGGGAATGGGATAGGTTATACGAATTTCAGGGTGCGGGGGACCGACATGAACAGGATCAATGTCACGGTGAACGGGATCCCCCTGAACGATTCGGAGTCACATGGGGTGTGGTGGGTCAACATGCCTGATTTTGCAGCCTCGGTGGACAATGTACAGATCCAGCGCGGAGTGGGAACATCTACTAACGGGGGAGCAGCATTTGGCGCCACCATGAATTTCCAGACATTCACCATGAATCCTGAACCTTACGGAACATTTAATACTGCCTATGGTTCCTATAATACCTGGAGGAACAGCCTGAGTGCGGGAACCGGCATGCTGAAAGATAAATTTACCCTTGACATGAGGCTTTCGATGATCAGCTCGGATGGCTATATCGACAGGGCTTTTGCTGACCTGAAATCCTTTTTCGTTAGTGGTGCATATTATGGTGAAAAAAGCTTGCTGAAGCTTAATGTTTTTTCAGGGAAGGAACACACATACCAAGCCTGGTATGGTGTCCCCCTGGAGTTACTGGGTACACACCGTACATTCAATCCGGCCGGAATGATCATCTCCCCGGGGGGAGATACAACTTATTATGACAATGAATCGGATAATTACCAGCAGTCCCACTACCAGTTGTTTTATTCAAGGGAACTTGGTGAAAGATTCATATTTAACGGGGCATTACATTACACCTATGGGAGGGGGTATTACGAACAATACAAACAGGATGAGGACTTATCTGATTACCAGATCCCGGATGTGATCACAGGATCTGATACCATTACCTCAACGGATCTTATCAGGCAGAAATGGCTGGATAATGATTTTTATGGCTTTACCTGGTCCCTGAACTACAAACACAGGAGGTTGGAAGCATTCTTTGGTGGCGGTTGGAATAACTACGATGGCAGACATTTCGGGAATGTTATATGGGCCAGGATGTCTGGTGAAACGGAGATCAATCATGAATGGTACCGGAACAAAGGTTTGAAGCGGGATTGGAACACATACCTGAAAATGAACTACCAGACCGGAAAGCGGGTCAGCCTGTTTGGGGATCTGCAGTACCGCCACATTGGGCACAACATAGATGGTATTGACGATGATTTAACTGTACTCTCCGAATCACATGTATACCGGTTTGTGAATCCAAAACTGGGGGCGACCTTTGATATCAGTAATCAGCAGCGGTTTGCTCTGTCTGTGGCAATGGGGAACAGGGAACCGAACCGCAGCAATTTTGTGGATGCAGATCCCGCCCACCCTGTGCCAACCTATGAAACCATGCTGGATTATGAAATGGCATACAGGTTCACCGGTACCAGGACAGTGCTGGAGGCCAATCTGTTCTATATGGATTATCATAACCAACTCGTTCTCACAGGAGAGATAAATGATGTTGGTGCAGCCATCATGACGAATATTGATGACAGTTACAGGATGGGTATCGAACTCATCGCAGGTATCATCCCGGCAGGCAATGTTAATTGGGATCTGAACCTGACACTGAGCCGGAACAGGATCAGGAATTTTACATCCTATGTGGATAACTGGGATTTCTGGTCGGACCCGGAAAATGAACCTTACCAGGTAGTGAGTGACCTTGGAGAGACTGACCTTTCTTTTTCCCCGTCTGTTGTGGGAGGGAGCAGAATATCCTACGAGCCGGTTAATGGGCTAAAAATAAGTTTATTATCAAAATATGTTGGTATGCAGTATATTGATAATACCTCTTCGGAAGACCGCAGGCTGAATCCATATTTTGTAAATGACCTGCAGGTACAGGTTACCCTGAAACCTTCATTCATGAAAGAGATAGGATTAAACCTGATGCTGAATAATTTCCTGAATGAACAATATGAATCCAATGCCTGGATCTACAGGTATTATTATGAGGGTATTGAAAACAGGATGGACGGGTATTTCCCCCAGGCCGGAATACATTTTATGGCAGGGTTGTCACTTAAATTTTAAATTTGCATAAAACTTCCGATGCGGACCACCTGGATCATCCTGGTAATTGTTATTCTCCTCTCCTGTAGCAGAAAAGAACAGGCCAGGAGAAATATCTTCCGCTACAATGAATCCAAGGGAATACCAACCCTGGATCCGGCGTTTGCACGAAACCAAACCATCATCTGGCCTGTTAACCAGTTATTTAACGGCCTTGTGCAGCTTGATGAAAAGCTGCAAGTCAGGCCTTGCATCGCTCATCACTGGGAAATAAGTGAAGACGGGAAAGAGTATACTTTTTACCTCCGCAGGGATGTGTTCTTTCATGATCATCCTCACTTTCCTGATGGCCGTGGCCGGGTGGTCACCGCGGCTGATTTTGTATACAGCATGAACCGGATCATTGACCACCAGTTAGCCTCACCCGGAGCATGGATATTTAATTCTGTAAACCGGCAGGCTCCGGCTGGATTGAATGGATTTGAGGCAGTGAATGATAGCACTTTCGGGATACACCTGACCAGGCCTTTTCCTGCCTTCCTCGGAATCCTGAGCATGCCATACTGCCATGTAGTCCCTCACGAAGTGATCGAAAAGCTTGGGCCGGATTTCAGGAAAGAACCAGTTGGTACGGGTCCGTTCCGGTTTAAATACTGGCGGGAGGATGAGAAACTGGTCCTGGTTCGTAATGACAGATATTTTGAGCATGACACAACAGGTGAGCGATTACCTTACCTGGATGCCATTAATATCAGCTTTACCAGAGACAAGCAATCTGAGTTTATGGAGTTCATGATGGGGAGACTGGATTTTCTGTCCGGACTCCATCCGGTCTACAAAGATGAACTGATCACGCGGGGAGGAAAACTGAATCCTGCTTACTCAGGACAGATCAAAATGATCACTGAGCCTTATCTGAATACTGAATACCTTGGTTTCCTGGTCGATCCTGAACAGGAGGCCGTCCAGAATAGTCCGGTGCTGATCAGGGAAGTAAGGCAGGCCATAAATGTGGGTTTTGACCGGCATAAGATGATGAGATACCTGCGTAACAATATTGGCCGGCCTGCAAGTGCAGGCTTTATCCCGGAGGGAATGCCTTCATACAGTGCCGAGGCAGTAAGGGGATACAAGTATGATCCGGATATGGCAAGGGAATTACTGGCAAAAGCAGGGTATCCAAATGGAAGCGGATTGGAAAGCATTACCCTGACTACTACTTCAGATTACCAGGACCTATGCGAGTATATCCAGCATGAGCTGTCGGAAGTGGGTATCAGGTTGGATATTGAAGTAAATACCGGTGCTTCTTTCAGGAACCGGATGGCCAATTCCCGGCTTGAATTTTTCAGGGGTTCATGGATTGCTGATTATCCGGATGCAGAGAACTACCTCTCTCTCTTTTACAGCATGAATTTCAGTCCCACAGGACCCAACTACACCCATTTCAGCCATCCGGAGTATGACAGGTTATTTGAAGAAACACTGATGACCCTGGATGACAGTGCAAGATATGCCAAATATCATGAACTCGACAGGATCATTGTGAAGGAGGCTGCCATAGTGCCACTGTACTATGACCAGGTTGTCCGTTTTATCCCGGAAAGCCTGTCAGGCCTTGGCTCCAACCCGATGAACCTCTTGCATTTGAAGCATGCCTTCTGGGCTGATTGAGGAGCCAAAATCAAAAAATCCGGGAAAGATTGTATATTTGTCGCGGGACTGCTTTCTAACCCTAATATCTCAATCTATGTACAGGACAGTCTGGGAAAATTGCAAATCCTCTGTTTGCGCCATCGATTTCCTCAGTAAGGCAGGCACCAAAATTACCACTTGTACAGGTTTCAAGGTAACAGGTTATCTCGTAACAGATGATATAATTAATAAATTTGCGAAACCAGCAGAAGTTGTCCTGCGTTTCACCGAAGACGGACTCAGTCAGACCCTGAGTCTGCGAATGTCATTCAGGGATTTTCTGGACAGGAAGGTTAAAACCAATGGGCGGCTTAATCCCGGCCTTGAAATGCAGCAAGAAGGTAAATCACCGGATCGGCCAACCGATTGCTGTGCTTGGATACCAGCTGGAGCAGGAAAACCTGGCCATTAAAAGTGGCATTATTTCCTCCCTTCTAAAGGCAACGAACGGAATTAACACCATTCAGGTGGACTGTACCATTAAACAGGGAAATGCCGGGAGTCCCCTGATCGATGCTGAAAATCATGAAGTAATAGGTGTTATCGGCCACCGTCTTGCTTCTATAGCCAGCTCATACCAGGAGCTGATGAGGATCATGAATACCAATCTGAAGGTACTGAAAGAAGCAGAAGGTAAAATTAACATGGAGGATATTGATCCAATACAGGTGCTGATCGTCAACCAGAACCAGATCAAACATATGGCTACAGAATTCTTCAAG
>DAOUVF010000204.1 GCA_030667765.1 Bacteroides sp. | reverse complement strand
GCCGTATACTTTAACGCAATTTCCAGGACGCAATGAATATAATTCCCGTTGCTGTACGATCCAGGATAAGGTATCCCAATGCACCTGGTTGAAATTGAGATTTATTTGAGAAACATCCAGAAAATCATATTCTTCAGGATTTTCAATGGCATCTATACATAGATCACACGTTTGGGGTGTATAAAAATAGCCGAACATATCGGTTGTAAAAATTTCCTTTCCCTCTGCCCTGTCCCGTATATGCTTCATCCAGTATTTCCCCCACTCAGGAGGCGTACTAGTTTCATTATTCATACAGTAAAGCACATTCCCATAGTTTAAGCTGTAGGTCAACAGTTTATTTACAAATTTCTCCTGGTACTTTCTCACAAGATCCAATTCAGGCCTGTATAAGGGCATGTCCGTAACAGTGTGAAAGAATGGTTGCAGGTCTTGGGCCGGATGTTTCGGATATTCTTTCTCCATGCCGCATTCATCTTCTGTATAGTTTACATTATTGGCAGGATTAAAAGGATTAGCCTTCCACGGATCTCTTGAAAAATCAAAGCGGTCCCACACCTCGATCTGTATAATAATATCTCTTTCGTATGTTAATTTCAGGAGGGATTCAAATCCGTTCCAGTACTCTTTGTTCCACTTATCAAGGTCGTAATAACCATCCTGTTGCAGGTAAAAAGGCCAGCTGTTTCCCGAATCCCTGGAACTCATGGTATTCCTTATGTAATTACCACCAACGCTTTGAAGCAAATCTAAATGCTCCTCGAGTCCGGGAATCTGAAACAGGTTGTCATCACCGGTCCCGCCCAGGAGTAGAACAGGGTTCCCCTTGTATTGCCAGTATCGCAGATTCTCCTTGTAAGGTTTTATGTCATTTTCATCCGGATTCCCGCTTTGCTTCGAAAGACATCCAGAAACAGCCAGCAGGAAAATTAAATTTACTAAGACAAAATTTCGTTTCATAATTCTCTGTTTTAAAGGGACATCATTTAATCCTAATCGTTACAATCTGATCGGTATTCAGGTATATTTCTTCTTTCTTCTTATTTATAGTAACTGTATAAGGCGATAAATAAGTTACTTCCTCCCCATCCACAGTATACTCAAGTAACTCGGCCTTTACAGAACCCCCAGCATCAGTCCTGCCATTCAATACTTCTTTCCCGTCCTTATCCAGTATCCTTACATCAGCACCTTTTACTTCTTTCCCCTTCTTGTCGATCACATTGACCGTCAGGGTCCAGAAAACCGAATATGAATGATGCTGGGGACTGGCATCTATTCTAAAATCCAATCTCTTAAAATTATTGGAACGGAATTCTATATCCTCCGCCAGGCAATCCGTTCTCTCAATCCAGCCCATGCGCACTGCGGGGAATTCTGTTTCAGCATCAGCAGACTTGATGAAACTGTTCCCGGCTATCACAGTCCCAGTCGCACTGCCGTATCCACTGGCCACCCAGATGGGTGTTACATTTGTGGTGATACGGTTATTATACAATTGACCCCCGAGGGCATTGCCGATGAAAAATGCATAAGCTTCTGCATCTGTATCAGGATTGGCCTGCTCGATAAATATCTCGTTCCCGAATACATAATTATCCCCTGCACTGGTGCTGAAAAAGAAGGCTGATGCCATGGGAATAAAATCGGGGTATTTTTCGAATTTCCTTCCCCTTATGTAAAATTTATTATTGTATATCCTGTTCCCGAAGCATCCTCTGGGTGAACCAAGCGCTTCACCGTAGTCTGCCACCCGAATTGCATTCGTACTGTAATGTTCGTGATATTCACAGCTGGGAGGTGCTGCATTTATCTTAAATACATTATTAAAGATCTCAATATGACTATGCCTGAAAATTTCCAGTCCCGATCCAATCTCCGGTTCAATGCGGTTCTCGAACACCATAGAGCTGTCCCCCATGGCCATTATACTGTAATGATTGGTAACCGTCTGACGGTTCACAAATAAATTATGATGTATGATCGAGTGCCGTCCCTTAAACACCAGGCAACCCTGTCCGCCGTAAAATTCTGAGTTAGAAACTTCCGAAGCTTTCAATCCACGTAAATCAACAGCATAAAACTCAGCACCATGCCTGTTGATTATAAATGGACTCTGGATCTCAAACCTGCAATTGGTGATGGTGGCATGCGGAACATCTACCGCAGTGGTGTTGATGCCCGAGGTAATGAACTTTACATTATCCAGGACGATCCTAACGTCTTTGGCAGTGGACTGTATCCCCCAGGACAGAACACCTAAACTGCCATTTTTTATAATCCCGTTTTTAATGGTTACCGTACCTCTTCCCTCAACCTTCGGAATGCCCTGAATAGGTTCTCCTTTTGAAACATCAGCGGTATAATCAAAGAAAGCAGAGTGATTCCGGTTGTATAAATGATCATTATGTCCCATAGGATGCGTGTCTTCGATAATTCCTATACCAACATCCATGGCCGGGCGGATGTCTATTTGGTCCACGAGGCAATCATTCTCAGCCTTCACCCGGATGCGGTATTTGCCGGCAGGTAGATTATTCAGGTGGGCTATGATAAAACCGCCTCCCAGGCGGGCGGAACGATTTTCTACGGGACAGGAAACCATTGTTGTATCAGCATACCTGGTAATACAATTTACCTCATCTCCGGATTCATTATTAACGTAAACACTGATCCTCATGTCATTTCGAACATCCCCTCCCATATCATGATAATAATGGCCTGTTATGCCACACATGGCATAGTATGAACGCCCTTCTACAGGGAGGTTTATATATTCTGAAGCGATCTCATCCCCCGCTTTCAATCGCAGAATCTTTTCTCCTATAAATTCATGGACCTCCTCGGTATTCTCGATTTTTGCCCCCGGCGCATTGGACACATCCCATCCCTTCAGCCCTTCTTCAAAACCAAAATTGGGAATATGCTCATACTCACCATCCGCATAGGTAAGTGTATAGCCATTCAGATCAAGGGTAACATCCTTACCCAGAAAAATTGTGCTGCGGTCACTCGTAATATCCCGGGTAAGCATGTATGTCGACCCGGGCTGGCCATAGCTACCCGGTCCCTCAACGGGTATAACACCACCGGGAAGATCCTTATGTTCCACCTGGACAAATTGTCCGGACAGGTTAAATGAAAATAGGGGTATAATAAACAGGGCAATAAGGCTCCTTTTCATGATAGTAAATTTTAATAAATATGTAAGGTTTCATTTCCGCCGTTTGGGATGTTCAAATTCGAAATCCTGTTCCCGGATCATTTCCAGTGTCTGTTCAATGGTTGGCCTGTCTCCCCAGTAGGTCCCCTGATAGAGAAAGCGAACGATGCCTTCCTTATCCACAATTACAGTCGTGGGCCTGTTTATATACTCTGCATGGACGGCAAAGGCCAGGGGGTCAATTCCATACCTGGCACCTACTGCACCGGCACGGTCAAGCAGGTGGGGCCATTTTATCCTGTTTGTATAAGCCTCTTTAAAGGATTCTTTGGCAAACCAGTAGGTTGGTTCCAGTTCCTTCCCGACCATCACACGTCCCCTGTACATATCATGGATCTCAATGGAAAAAACCATGACCCCTTCCTTTTCAAACTCCTCCTGCATATCCATCAAATCGTGAAATTCACCATGACAGACTGGGCACCAATCTGCAAATACCCAGATCAGGACAACCCAGTTTTCATCTTTGAAATCACTGAGCTTCCACATTTCCCCTTCTGTATCCTGCAACTCAAAATCGCTTGCTTCATCACCCACGATAACAGACTCGAACGTAGTCTCGTCGAGGGATAAAAATGCATTCAGCAGGTCTTCGCTAGCCCCCATTTCTTTTTCAATCTGGTCAATGGCCAGTTCACACTGGTGCATCACATCCCGCGATGGATCCTCCTTAAGAATTTTATTCAGGAGATCCAGAGAACCTGTCGATTCAATCTGTCCCAGGGAAATGATTGCCTGTGAACGCACTACGGCGCTGCTATCTTCAAGAGCCAACTGCTCAAGTCCGACGATACCTTCCTCAGATCTCAATATTCCCAATGCCATGGCACATACCTGCCGTACATGCTCATCGCTGTGCTTCAGTCCGTCCAGGATCTCATCCACAGAATTTTGCCCGGCTCTTACCAGGTCCCTGACTCCCAGAAGCCGGATCCGCCAGTCTTCATTGTCAAGGTCAGGTATCCCGGCTTCTCTTACAGCATGATCAAGGGTAAGTGAATGATCTTCATTCAGGGGATTGAAGTCATGTGCAGCAACCCGCTGTAAAACCTGGCTTACCTCGACCTTTTCCTTAGAACCATTGTTAACACATGAGAAGTGAACCAGCATGATAAAAGCAATGCTGGCCAGCCCAATCCTCTGCAACCTGTGATACAGATCAGTTTTTCGAATTCCTTTGTTCTTCATAGTTTTAGCTGTTTGTTTTACTGCCACAATCTCTGCTTATCCATAATCAATTGCTCCCTCAACTTTTCATAGCTCAGTTCATGCACCGGTATACCATTGTCGATTGCCATGCATGCAGCTGTCGCTGCTGATTGTCCCATTACCATAAATACCGGCTCCATGCGGATTGAGCCAAAAGCAATGTGTGTAGCGCTGAGACAAACCGGGACAAACAGGTTATCACATTCTGAGGCTTTGGGAATTATGGACCGGTAACTAACCGGATAGGGACCCTTGACATGTGCTTCAACATTGCCCTCATTTCTCACATAACCGTCCCTTGTTATATATCGTTGTACATTATGGGAATCCATGCCATAAGCTGCCAGTCCCACGGCATCCTCCACTACTTCAATTTCCTCACAATGCTTCTGGGTCATCACATAATCGCTGATCATTCTCCTGGCTTCCCGTATATATAATTGTTGCTGCCATCCATCTTCCCTTTCAAATTCATCTTTGCAGGTACCCCAGCGTGATACCTCTGTCCTGATCTTTTCAGGGATCCTTGGGTGATTCGCCAAGGTCCACATAAGTCCCTGTTGATAAGCACGATGCCTTTTATTAATCTCATCCCTTTCCTCGTATGACGCATCCGGGTAACGGTAATTCTGGCCTATAAAATCAGTTGAAAAACCAGTCCTGTTGTTGGAATCCGTCTTTCGGTTGGGCATTTTACTGTTTATCCAGGGTACATGGTTAAAACCAGCTTCATAATTCCTGATTAAAAGCTCATAATTAAGCTCGTTATAGTCCCCGGGCCTGGCAAAAGGTATCCTGTTCTCAGGATGATCAGTGAGGCACATCCTGAAGCAATATGCCTGCACCCTGTGATCACCGGCTCCAGCTTCTCCAGGTCCGGTCACATCGATATATGGCAATACTCCGCTGCTTTTATCCCCTTTAATAATATATGGATCAACCCCTTTGACAAAATTGTGATTTCTTCCATTGGCGGATACTGTCCCCAACAGCGTCAAACTGGTGTCGTTTGCCTGTACCCCATTCAGGTTTTCTCCATATTGCTCGTTGGCCTCCCTGCCAGTGGTGTAGCTTATACCAGCGGCAGCCATCAGGTCTCCTTCATAGCTTGCATCAATAAACATTTTGCCATAAAAAACTTCCCCTGATTCCATACTTATGGTGACAATTGAACCCGCCTGTTTCATTACCCCCTGTTCCCTGTCCAGCCTCAGGTTGTATCTGACATCAATGTTTTCCTTCTGCAGCATACTATGATATACTTCGAGGGCAGCTGAAGGCTCAAAGGTCCACATGGCATCTTCCTCTTCACCGGTCCGGGTTTGCCCACCGTCACGATACTCCGCTGGTTCCTGCCATTTCCATTGATCAGGGTTACCATAATATTTTTTTATATTCTGATAGAATTCCCTTGAAATACCACCGATGGCCTGCTTATTGCCTATGTCTGTCTGTCCCAGTCCACCCGTTGTTAGTCCCCCTACCCTATTGCCCGGCACTAATACTACAACTGTTTTTTCCATCCTGGATACCTGGATGGCTGCGGCCATTCCCCCAGAGGTTCCGCCATAAATCACAACGTCATACTGGTTCTC
>DAOUVF010000166.1 GCA_030667765.1 Bacteroides sp. | reverse complement strand
ATGCTTTATCAGGATCAGGCCGATCAGCCTGCAATCCCCAACCTTCCTTTCCCTCTTCAGCAACCAGCTGTTCCCGGCAAATACCAGTCCATCCCTTTCGCTCTCGTTGGCAAGGAGTGTTTCAACCGAAACTGCATTCCCTGTCCAGAATCTCAATGTATCATCTTCGACAATGAAAAGATCAAGACCCATTCCTTCCGTCTCTTCTTTCAGCTGTGAATACAGCAATGTAAAATACTGGCCCGGATCTGCACTGCCTTCCTTATCAAGGGGAGCCATGACCTGTTCCATCTCGTCGAAAAGGGCATAGGTATGGTGTTCCTTATCCTGCAGTGTTTCCTGGAACCCTCGTACAATCCTGTTTTCAGCCAGGTTATAGAAAGAGAAATGTTCAAGCAGCAGGGATATCAGAAAGCAGACAATAGCAGCTGCCAGCAATCCGGTATTCCTTATCATGCCTTTGTTCATGTCGATTCAGCTTGGCGGACTAAAGATAGGGATAAATCATCAACCATGATGATATTGTTCTCCCCTGATGATGGTATATGCCCTGTATAACTGCTCCAGGAAAATCAGCCTTACCAGCTGGTGAGAAAATGTCATTTTTGAGAGGGACAGTTCAAGATCGGCCCTCTGATAAACTTCCCCGGCAAAGCCATAGGGTCCGCCGATCGCAAATAGCACAGTCCTGAAAGACCCGTATTGTTGCTTTTCGAGTAAACCAGCGAATGCTAAGGAGTCCAGATGCTTACCCCGTTCATCCAGCAACACCACATAATCCCGGGGATCAATGGCTTTCAGGATGTTTTTAGCTTCTTCCCCTTTTACCTTTTTTTCGGGCCAGGATCCGGAATTTTTCAATTCGGGCAGTTCCCTGATCTGAAAATCGGCATAATGAACCAGCCTCCGTCTGTATTCTTCAATTCCCTCACGGATAAAGGGAAATCTGGTTTTTCCGGTTAACAGCAATTGTATTTTCATTCTAAATATTGTTAAATTGCGCTATCAACCGGGATGATTTATGCATCCCGGCATGATTTATGAATCAGAATGTACAAAAATTGTGCTTGAAATGAAAAAGATACTTCATATCTTCTCCTGGATCATCCTGATGTTTCCAGTGTTGTCATATGCACAAACGGATAAACTGCCAGCAGATATTGTGCTGTCATTTGAGGCCGGAAATGCCGCCGAACTGGCAAAACATTTCCATACCAACGTGGAGCTGATCATCCTTGAAGAGGAAGATGTATACAGCCGGTCTCAGGCCGAACAAATCATCCGGAAATTTTTCTCTGAACACAAACCCAGCGCATTCAAGGTTATTTTTGAAGGGGGAAAGGAAAACTCCCGCTATGCCATTGGCAGCCTCGACACTTCCAAGGCCAGGTACAGGGTATACATCCTGATGAAAAAGCAGGACAACACACCCTTAATTCACCAATTAAGGATTGAGGAAGAGGAGGGAAATGATCAATAAAGATCTTTTTGATGCATTTCTGGAAACAACCCTGAAGGAGGACCTGGGTGATGGTGACCATTCCTCCCTGGCCTGCATTCCTGCAGAAGCCACGGGAAAAGCACAACTGCTTATCAAAGATGAAGGCATCATTGCAGGATTGGACATCACATCCCTCATATTCGAGAGGATCGACCCTGGGTTAAGTATAGAATTTTACCTGCGGGACGGCGACAGGATCAAGCCCGGGGATACCGGTTTTATAGTATCGGGCATCATTCAGTCTATCCTGAAATCAGAACGGATTGTATTGAATGTCCTGCAACGCATGAGTGGCATTGCAACCCAGACAGACAGGTATGCAGGTAAAATCAGGGACCTGCACACAAAAGTACTCGATACCAGGAAAACAACTCCCGGTATTAGGATCCTGGACAAGGAGGCGGTCAGGATAGGCGGCGGGGAGAACCACCGGATGGGATTGTATGATATGATCATGCTGAAAGATAATCATATTGATTTTGCAGGCGGTATCACAAAGGCTATCAGGAAAACGAATGAGTACCTCGACAGGACGGGGAAAAAGTTGCGGATTGAAGTGGAGGCCCGGGGACTGGAAGACGTGAGGGAGATCATGCAGGCGGGACATATACACCGCATTATGCTTGATAATTTCAGCATAGCGGATACCCGCAAGGCAGTAGAACTCATTGAAGGCAGGTATGAAACGGAATCCTCCGGGAAAATTACCCTGGAGAACCTGAGGGAGTATGCAGCATGCGGGGTTGATTATATCTCTGTGGGAGCGCTGACACACCAGATAAAAAGCCTCGATCTGAGTCTAAAGGCCAGTTATTAGCATATGGAGGAAAAATCCGACCTTTCAAAATTATCCATATTTATTAATGCAAAGACCAAATGGGCCATTCGCCGGGCCAAACAAATCAGTCTTCCAGGATTTGAAAGTATCCCCATTTATGATGTTGTTGTTTTTTTTATCCGGGGGATACAACGGGGTGCCATGACAACCCGTGCATCATCCATTGCCTTTCACTTTGCCCTGGCATCCCTGCCCCTGATCATCTACCTGTTCACCCTGATCCCCCATATTCCCATTAATAATTTCCAGGAGGGATTCATGAGCATGGTTGAAAGCATGTTGCCCTCCAATGTGTTTCAGTTACTGGAAAGTACACTGAGGGATATGTTTATCAAGCGGAGGGCCTTGCAGTTATTAGGCATCCTGATCGCCCTGTATTTTGCCACCAATGCGATCAATGTGCTGATCGTTGCCTTTAACAATACCTACCACGCCATTGAGACCCGGTCATGGATGGAACGGCGGGCCATTGCAGCATTCCTGGTGATCATCATGTTTGTCCTGATGGTCACGGCCATAAGCCTGATCATATTCAGCCGTTCTGCCATTAATTTACTGGAAGACAAGGAGATCATACAGAAAGGCCTGACCCTGTATATTTTCAGGATAGGGAAATGGATCGTCATTATCGCCCTTATCTATTCTGCCCTGTCATTTCTTTACTGGCTGGGGCCCTCTCGCAAGATGAAGTGGAAATTCTATTCCGCCGGATCTTCCCTGGCAAGTGTACTGGTCATCCTGACCTCCCTTATATTCTCTTTTATCATCAACAATTTCGGTCAGTTTAACAGGTTTTACGGATCGATCGGCACGCTGATGGTCATACTTCTCTGGTTGTACCTCAATTCCATTGCCCTGCTGATCGGGTTTGAGCTGAATGCAAGTATTAAGGGTGCAAAACTGGTGATGGATAATGAGATGGAGGAAGAGATAACGGAGGATGGTTAAATGAAAGCCACAGATCCCATTGTAATATTTAGAGATTGGTACCAGGAGTCCATTGATGCCGGCATCACGGATCCTAGCATCATGACCCTGGCCACTGTTGATGGGGAGGGTAATCCTGCAGCCCGGATCGTCCTTTTGAAATCCTTTGATGAGAACGGATTTGTGTTCTATACCAATTACCAGAGCAGGAAAGGAATGGATCTTGAAGAGAATCCCCGGGCAGCCCTGGTTCTCCACTGGCGGGAAACAGGTCACCAGGTAAGGATTGAAGGCATTACGGAAAAGGTTCCAGCCTCAGCATCTGACCGGTATTTTGAAAGCCGGCCCCGGGGAAGCCAGCTGGGCGCCTGGGCCTCTGAACAGAGCCGTGAGATCCCATCCAAAGCCCACCTGGATGAGTCATTAAAAAGATTGGGGTCGGAATTCCGGGACCAGCCTGTGCCCCGGCCCCCATACTGGGGTGGTTACAGGGTGATCCCCGATAAGATAGAGTTCTGGTCAGACAGGGAAAACAGGATGCACGAAAGGATGCTCTTCGAAAAAACAGACCAGGGCTGGGTCCTTAAAAGATTAGCCCCTTAAGTCCCTGATGCGCTCTTCCAGGACCTGGATCTTCATTTCGGCATCATCCTTTTTCTTCCGTTCCTTATTTACGACCTGTTCGGGGGCATGTTCAACAAACCTGGCATTCTCCAGTTTGGCCAGGACGGATTTCAGGAAACCCCTGTTATAGGATAGTTCTTCTTCCAGTTTCTGCAATTCCTCACCGGCATCCACAGCTTCTTCTAGAGGAATATAGAACTCTGCAGATTGAACCCTGAAAGAAACAGCCCCTTCCATTTTTTCCGTAGTTTCTTCCACATGATCCAGGATCCCCAGTTTCACAAGGATACTCTCAAAGCGCTTGTTGTATGAATGGTTTTGATCCCTCACATATAGCTTCAGGCTTTCTTTGGCGGGCAGGCTTTTTTCTTTCCTTATGTTCCTGACAGCGGTTACGGCCACTTTCAGGTCCTCGAATTGAGAGATGATCGAGGGGTCAACCTTGCCGGCCTCCGGCATACGGCATATCATGATGCTTTCACCATCTTCCCTTCCGGCCATTAATTGCCATATATGCTCCGTTATGAAAGGCATGAAAGGATGCAGCATCCGGATGAGCATATCCAGGAAATGGATGCACCGCTCCCGGGTGACGGCATCGATGGGTTTTCCGTATGGCGGCTTGATGCTTTCCAGGTACCAGGCTGAGAATTCATCCCAGAAAAGCCTGTAGAGGGTCATCAGGGAATCGGAGATACGATATTTCTTGTAGTGGTCTTCCAGCTCAGCCAGTGTACTGTTCAATTTATGCTCAAACCACTCGGTGGCTGCCTTTGCACTCTCCGGTTGTTCAATCTCATGATCCACCTCCCATTGCCGGATCAGCCTGAATGCATTCCAGATCTTGTTGCCGAAATTCCTGCCCTGCTCGGGCAGGCTGTCATCGTACAGGAGATCTCCACCCGCCGGGGAACACAATAACATCCCCACGCGAACCCCGTCTGCCGAATATTTTTTTATCAGGTCGAGTGGTTCGGGGGAGTTGCCGAGGGACTTAGACATTTTACGCCGTTTGCTGTCGCGCACCATGCCTGTCAGGTATACATTACCGAATGGTTTTTTTCCGGGGTACTCATAACCGGCAATGATCATCCTGGCCACCCAGAAGAAAAGGATATCCGGGGCAGTTACCAGGTCATTGGTAGGGTAATAATACTGGTATTCCTCATTATCCGGATGGCGGATCCCGTCGAACAGCGCAATGGGCCATAACCAGGAAGAGAACCAGGTGTCCAGCACATCTTCATCCTGGTGAAGATCTTCCATGCCCAGTTCATTGTTCCCGGTTTTTGAACGGGCCAGTTCCAGGGCTTCTTCCGGCCGGGCGGCCACCACAAACTCATTGGTCTTCCCGATATACCATGCCGGGATTCGCTGTCCCCACCAGAGCTGCCTGGAAATGCACCAGTCCTTGATATTTTCCATCCAGTGGCGATAAATGTTTTTAAACTTCGCCGGATGCAATTGCACCTCACCTTTCATAACACTTTCAAGGGCAGGCTTGGAAAGCTCTTTCATTTTTAAAAACCACTGCATAGACAGTTTGGGCTCAATGACCGCATCTGTCCGTTCTGAGAAACCCACCTTGTTCACATAATCCTCCACCCTGACCATATGTCCCCTCTCCTCAAGTTCCTTTACCACCTCATCACGTGCCCTGAAACGGTCCATCCCTATGCAGATCTCAGCTGCTTCATTAAGTGTTCCATCATCATTCAGGATATCAATGATCTCCAGGTTATGCCTGTTGCCGATCTCATAATCATTTTCATCATGGGCTGGTGTTATTTTCAGGGCGCCGGTCCCGAATTCATGATCCACATAATCATCGGTTATGAGCGGAACTTCCCTGTTTACCAGTGGAATGATCACCGTTTTCCCATGCAGGTGCTTATACCTGGGATCTTCCGGGTTAACAGCCACAGCGGTATCACCCAGGATGGTTTCCGGCCTGGTTGTGGCGATCACAATTCCGGTTTCATTCCCTTTCACCTCGTACCTGACATAATACAATTTAGACTGTACCTCCCGGTGGTTCACTTCCTCATCAGAAACAGCCGTTTTGGCCTGGGGGTCCCAGTTGACCATGCGAACACCGCGATAGATATATCCTTTATCAAAAAGGTCAATAAAAACGCTGATCACAGATTCATAATAAACATCATCCATGGTGAACCTGGTCCGGTTCCAATCACACGAAGCTCCCAATTTTTTGAGCTGTTCCAGGATCATCCCTCCATGCTTGTCTTTCCATTCCCAGGCATGGCTGAGAAACTGATCCCTGGTCAGCTGGGCCTTGCTGATCCCTTCGTCCCGCAATTTTGCCACTACCCTTGCCTCTGTTGCAATGGATGCATGATCCGTCCCCGGCACCCAGAGGGAATTCTTTCCGTCCATCCGGTTTTTCCTGATCAATACATCCTGGATGGTATTATTCAGCATATGCCCCATATGCAGTACACCTGTGACATTGGGCGGGGGAATTACGATGGTGTAGGGTTCCCGCTCATCAGGTTTTGAACTGAACAGGTCATGTTTCATCCAGTAATCATACCAGCGCTCCTCAGTTTTGGATGGGTCATATTTTGTGGGAATGTTCATTTTTCGTTCTAATATTTTGATATACAGTAAATTATCAGATAGCAATGTGCAATAAAATTCCCGTAAAATTAATCATTTATTAACAGTGTCCGACTAAAAATATAAAAAGACATGGAACTTCCCGAATGTGTTCCTTTCATGTTGTAAATTTACAATAATAAATATTATGATTATTATTATCATATTTTTTGATATATTAGATCATTATGTCACTTTTAAACTGTCACCTAAATATCAATTATACCAAGAATGGGAACCATTGACATTATAGTCTTCGCCAGCTATTTTGTAATCTTAATAATAATTGGATTCTGGTCGGGGAGAAAAAAGAAAACAAATGCCGAAGATTTTT
>DAOUVF010000364.1 GCA_030667765.1 Bacteroides sp. | reverse complement strand
AACATCCAAGGTGTATTTTGTGGCTGAAGATATTGAGTTTCAATTCAAGAATAGTTCCAAAGGCATTAAAAAATTCAGCTTTGAAAAGGAATCAGGGCATCTGATTGGTATTATGGGTGGAAGTGGTGTCGGTAAGTCCACCCTGATCAATCTTTTAAGCGGCAAGCTTAAGCCACAGGATGGAAGGATCACTATCAATGGCATCGATATTTATAAAGAACCTGATAAAATTCAGGGCTTGATCGGGTTTGTTCCGCAGGATGATTTGCTTTTGGAAGAGCTGAGCGTATTTGAGAACCTGTATTTTAATGCAAAGTTGTGCCTGGATCAATTCTCAGAGCATGAAATATTAAGGCGGGTGAACCAGATCCTGATCGATCTGGAGCTGGATGAGACCAAGCATTTGAAAGTCGGGAATCCACTCAAGAAATTCATCAGCGGCGGACAACGCAAAAGGCTTAACATTGCCCTGGAACTGATCAGGGAACCGGGTGTGCTGTTCGTAGATGAACCTACATCCGGACTTTCATCCCATGATTCAGAAAAAGTCATGCTTCTGTTAAAGGAGCAGGCATTGAAGGGACGGCTGGTGATTGTCAACATTCATCAACCTTTTTCTGATATTTTTAAGCTGTTTGACCAGATCATGATCCTGGATAAGGGAGGCTATGTTATCTATAAGGGCAATCCCATCGATGCAATTGTCTATTTTAAGACCCTGAGTAATTATGTGAATGCAGAGGAAGGACATTGCCTTTCCTGCGGGAATGTAATGCCTGAAGAGATCCTGCAAATCGTGGAAGCCAGGGAGGTTAATGAATATGGGAAACTAACCAAAGAGAGGAAGGTTGAACCCGAGGAATGGCATGCCGTCTATAAAGAGAAAATTGAATCGAAACAGGAGATCAGGCCGAGGGAGGGCAAACTGCCTGATATTGATTTCAGGGTGCCAAGAGCCTTCAGCCAGTTCCGCATATTTGTACTCCGTAATGTCATGTCAAAGCTCGCCAACAGACAATATTTGCTGGTCAATTTTTTTGAAGCACCCTTGCTGGCATTGATCATAGGGTATTTTACAAAATTTGTAGGTGATCCCTCAACCGGGGCATCTTATGTTTTCAGGGATAATGTGAACCTGCCCGCGTATCTGTTCATGTCGGTTATAGTAGCAATTTTCATGGGCTTAATGGTCAGTTCTGAGGAAATCATACGGGACAGGAAGATCCTGGAGAGGGAATCTTTCCTGCGGCTCAGCTGGTGGAGTTACATAAATTCAAAAATCCTGGTATTATTCTGTATTTCAGCTATCCAGACCTTATCCTTTGTCATTGTCGGGAACCTCATCCTGGAGATAAAGGGTATGTTCCTCTCATATTGGCTCATCCTGTTTACCGCTTCCTGCCTGGCCAATCTGATGGGGTTAAATCTTTCATCGGGACTAAACTCTGTTGTCACTATCTATATCATCATTCCCTTTATCCTTGTCCCGCAACTTCTGTTCAGTGGCGTTATTGTTAATTATGACAAACTCCATAAGATCTGGCGGAACCCGGTTTATGTACCGGTAATAGGGGATATGATGACTTCCCGCTGGGCCTATGAAGCGCTCGCAGTAGACCAGTTCAAGGACAATAAATTTACCAGGAATTTCTTTGCTGAGGATATGCTCAGAAAAAACGCCTCCTATCATAAATTTATATTAGATCAGGTACAGATCAAATTAGATAACACAAATTATAACATTCAGAAGGACACAGTTTATGATCCCAGTGTAAGTTTTGAACTGATTAAGGCCGAAATAAAAAACCTTTCAGATCAGGGCGTAATTGAACCTTTCAGTGGTCTGGATAAACTCAATTTCGGGCAGTTTGATCAACAAGTTCATAATATAACTATTGATTACCTGGTGAGGGAAAGGAAAAAACTGACTGTTATTACCAGGGAAGCATTGGTCCGGGGAGATAGTATAAAGGCTGTCCTGAAGGATGATCTTGGAGGGAAGGATGCCCTCCTGAAATTAAGAGATGATTATTATAATAATGGGTTGGCGGATTTATTGCAAAACGCACATATGATCGAATCAGCGATAGAAATTGACAACCGCTTAGTTCGAAAGAAAGATCTTATCTACATGGAGCCAGCTTCCCGCTACGGGAGGGCACATTTCTATGCCCCGGTGAAAAAGCTCGGTGAGCTGTCAATAGATACTTACCTGTTCAATTTCATTTTCATATGGGTGACCTCCTTTTTCTTTTACATTACCCTGGTATTTGACCTTCTGAGAAAGATTGTAAACCGGGCGGAAAATGTAAAACTCAGAAAAAAATAGGATTCATATTATGAGAAAAGTTCTTATTGCCATGATGCTTCCTGCCACATCAAAACATATCAATCTTAGTGTTGTATTGTTAGATTAGTTATTTTCGCCCTCGATGAACTCTCATTTCAGTACAAATTTTCAGGCAGGTATGGTATGAGGTTGCTGATAAGCTTATTGTTGTTGCTGCATTTTTCCCTCACCGCTTCCGGCCAGGATGATGGGAAGCCTCAAATAGCTTGTATAACGGCTCAGGAGCCGGTCAGACTGGACGGATGGCTTAATGAAGCTGACTGGTACCGGGCAGATTCAATTATTATTGCGTCCATGGTAGAACCCGTGGAAAACGGTATGCCTACCTACCCGACAGTCGTAAAGATCCTGGTTGACCAGAAGAATATTTACATAGGCCTGATCTGTTTTGATGACCAGCCGGATCAAATCGTCTCATTCTCCAAAGCCAGGGACGCTGAACTGGAAAATGAGGACAATATCAAATTAATACTCGACACTTACCGTGATGGCAGGAATGGATACATTTTCGCGATCAATCCCTTTGGAGCCAGGTATGATGCCCTGGTATCCTTTAACGGAGAATTTGAAAATCCAAACTGGGACGGGGCCTGGGATGCAAAAACCCAGATCAACGAGCAATACTGGAGTGCCGAGATCAGGATACCGGTGAGTACGCTTACTTTCAGGAGAGGACTGGATTCCTGGGGATTCAATATCCAGAGAAGGATTCAACGTTATCTGGAGGTGAACCGGTGGACAGCAATCAGTATGGACTATACTTTGGGACAGACAATACATGCCGGGCTATTGAATGAACTGCCGGAATTCAACCTGGGGATAGGATTGACACCCACAGTTTCAGGCCTTGTCAAGGCTACTCACAGGAGAAATGGCGAAACATCATACGACTGGAAACCCAGCCTAGATGTAACTCAGAGGATATCATCCGATATCACGGCACAGCTGACTGTGAATACTGATTTTGCAGAAACCGAGGTGGATTCAAGGCAAACCAACCTTACCAGGTTCCCGGTTCTTTATCCTGAAAAGCGCCAGTTTTTCCTGGAAGGGGCAGATATATATGATTTCGGACTGAGCCTTGGACGGTCATTCATGCCCTTTTTCAGCCGCCGTATCGGTTTACGTGAGGGACGTGAAGTCCCGATCTTATGGGGAGGTAAAATTAACGGTAAGATAAAAAACACCCATTTTGGAAGTCTGATAACCCAAACCGCCGCAGTCGACTCCCTGGTACCCAGGACAAGTATGGGGGTAGTACGGGTCAAGCAGAATTTCCTGAAGGAGTCCTCCTTCGGCATGATCGCCACCATGGGAGATCCGGCAGGCCGGCAGCAGGCATGGACGGCAGGGATTGATTTTACCTATCAGACTTCCACTTTTGGGGGGGATAAAAATTTT
>DAOUVF010000199.1 GCA_030667765.1 Bacteroides sp. | reverse complement strand
GCTTGAAAAGCTGAAGTAAGGTTTGCATTCCGTAGAAAATGCCCTGATTTGAATTCGCCCTTACAACAATAATCTTACCAATATCCATATGGTATCCTTCCATGCCAATTTTTTCGATATCAGTACTCAGGACAAATTGAATGTCACCACGCCCCGGATTTCCGGAACTAAATTTTAGCTTCACACCTGAAAAAGATTCAAGGTCATCCTGAAACTGCAGGATATCATGCTGCAGGCGTTTATAGTCATCTTCACTGCAAACTATGCTTGCATCCCCGGACAATTTAAAATTTCCCTTAGCAGCAGTCCACTCCTGGATATTTGGATAGACTAAGGGTTGAGAAATTACAGAACCAAACGATAATGTCAATACTGCAAAAAGAAAGAAGACCCTCATAATGCTCTGGTTTATATATTTAATTTATAATGCCTCCATCTAATGTTTGTGCCAGGTCAAATATCCGGGATTGTCTGCCTTGGCCAATGTTTGTCCGTTCCAGGAAATGTATGTGCCGTTGACCGTGCCCCCGGCTAGAGCATCTCCGGCGGCATTACACTTCACCCACAGGATTTCTCCCCACCCTTCAAATTTTCCCATGCGCATTTTCTGCGGTCCTTCGTCAGAAATCAGCAGGTGGTTGGTATGCCCTTTATCTTCAATGACAATACTGATTCCCGCCCCTGTGTCAGGTTGGGAGGTGTTGATTCGCGGAGAGAGTTCTTTTCCTTCCGGGGCAGTAAAAATCAATGTATTCATCATCACCGGCAGCTTCGATTTATACTTATATACCAGGTCATGTGCGGGATTCCTGCCATACATGGTAACCCATCCGCGTACATCCGGCTCAGTTTGTCCGAGATATACTCCTGACTCTTCCGGCAGGTCCGGTCCGACAGGAAGCAGCATCAGGTTGGCATATCCGGTCTCCTCGGTTCTTGCGAGGCCACTCTTCTCATCGAGGGCAAGTTTAACCGGACGCACATGGCTTTCCTCACCTTTCTCAACGATCGGGGACAATTGGAAAATCTGTTCCAGGCTTCGCTGTTTAACCTGCTCTGCATCGGTGACACGGTCGCTGATCAGGTAGAACCCATCCCTGGGGTGGAAGATCGAGCGGTCGTGGATGATATCCATCTCAGTGGACACAGTGTCACGGTTGCGGCTTCCCGGTCCGACATTTGTGAATCCATCACTGTAAGTGCCGGCTACAAAGGAGAACAGATCGTTGGTTTCCCACCGGGCATCAGGGTCAGGACCGTCAGGCCGGGGTTTACGCAGATGATAGCGGTACTGTTCCTTACCATCTACAATGATGGTATTATGTGCCCTTGCACTCCTGAAATATCGTTCATATGGATCTCGCCGATAAGAGTAAATGCCCGGATCGGTAATCATTGACCGCCCATGCGCGCTAAGCAGGAAGTGCAGTTTATCTTCATGCTGGTGACCGGCTCCGTAAAACCCTCCGTCAAATACCAGATAACGACTATCGGGTGACCAGGCTTCCCTCATTATATAATAGCCAGCCCAGGGAAAGGCATAGGAGGTGTATTCAGGAGGTTCGCCTCCGGAAAAATGTGAAACGATGAATCTCCAGGTGGGATCTTCATGAAAACTGAGGGCCAGATCGAGGCCTTCTGCAGCTGACTTTGGAGCACTGCCCTGATCCTGCAGGGGTGGCAGAATAAGGTCTGGCTGGGTCATATAGACAAAAACACCGGCTGCCTTGTTGAAGATCTCCCTAACTCTGACGGGGATATCCTGTCCCATATCACGTACGATAGTGAGCATGACCGCGAGGCTGGAGAAAGGATAACCGTGATAACCGGGTGAAACCTCGATCTGGAATCCATCAGGCAGGAAGCTGTTGTCTGCTGTCCACAATACCCGTTGCATGCCAATGTCATAGAGATCATCACAAATATCAACTTCAGGGAAAAGTGCTCCGACAGTAGCAAGGCCGGCGCTCTCCACCTGATACCAGTTGCTTGCCACCATGCGGCGGTGAGTGGCAAGGTATAAGCCCTGCTCAACATAGCGTTTTGCAAATGTAAACAGTACTTCGTCCGGTGTGTTGCCCTCAAGCATGGCCATCATCACTTCCGGCCATGCACGCCAGGAACGACTGCCTGCCTCCAGGGTCCGCCACGGACCGGCCCTACCGATCTGACCAGTATTGGGCACCGGGCTCTGATGGTACCAGGACATCCAGAGTTCGATCAGCTTTTCGAGGTATTTCGGGTTGTCTGTACCTCTGTATACCCGTGCCAGGTTTGCCAGTTGCAAATGTTTATTGATATCCACGAGTGATTCCAGATCATTCAGGATTTCGTTGTACACTCCGACAACCGGGCCGAAATTATGCTTAATGTTCATATGGGTGCTGATGGTCCAGATATTGTCCATCATTTCATCTGCCTGCGCAATCCAGTCTTCATGTTCCGTACGAAGGAACATCGCATCATCGGATAATGTCTTTGTCTTGCGCAGGTAAGCGGCATAGGCCTTCTTCGCTGATACGAGGTCACCGCCTTCACGTGCGGCAATCACATCTTTCAGTCCCGGGTGACCTGATTTCAACCGATTTAAGAAATCCCAATCGGTCATTTGTATGGTCAATGCCGGGGGCGCCATCATGATCTTTTTGGTATCAGAATACCAGGCGGCCGCTTCCGGGACAATGGGCAGCCCTTTGGCCAGTGCGGCTTCGACCGTCATTGTCAACAGCGCCTGATGCAATGGGTCGTTCTGGTCCATTTCCTTCGCCATTCGACCCCATCCAACCAATCTCCACAACCATGACACCGGTTGGTCATCAAGCATCACACCTGCCATGGCAATGATACCGGCGGTTGCCATAAACTCGTCTGCTGCCTCCATATCACCAAGCTGCTCACTGACCAATGCTATTATCTTTTCCCGTCCGGCAGGCGTCGGATTGCTTGCGAATCCGGACAGGGCCGAGATCAAACCACGGGGATACCTCACTTCCTCCGGTAGCAATTTTTCCACATCGGACAATGCCCTGACAATCTCAGGGCTGGCCTGGGGATTTGACCCGGTCGCAGGTCCATAACCGGCTTCCTTTATGCCATGTTGACTGTCAGTTTTGTTAAGATTTCCGGCAATAAGATTGTCAATGCAGATCAGTCCCACAGTAAGAAAGAGGACCCGTAACCATTTTGTATAAATCATTGGGATGTTATTTATATCGAATTCATGTTAAATTAATTAATCCGCTCGAACATCAACAATCTGAAATCCATTACCTGAGTGCCTTGAACATCCAAGGCCTGGAGGGTCAATTCACCAGTACCCTTTTCCAGGTGCATAACAGGAAGTTTTAAGGGTTTGAAATCTTTCACATAGGAATTGTGCCGTTCAACCCGGTCCTCTTCCATGCCAACCAGGGGCGGATCATGGGCTTCTGATATTTCGCCCCTGATACTGCTTTCATTGAAGCTCAGCTGGAATGCTGATCCGATATCTTGCTCCGGGCAGGTATAATAGAGAGTCACCTGGAAATTACCTGATTCCGGGACTTCCACATCCCAGGTGATCTTGTCATCAATACTCGTCCAATTGGTATAATAGGAGCAGTTGGGCCAGCGGTTTGACCGCACAATATTACCATGAGCTACCCCATCCCGGGCAGGGATCTGGGTATATCTGCTTCCCGGGTAGCCAATGGGAAAGGGACGTTCATCTTCTTTAGGCAGTTCGGCCAACACTGACTGCTCCCATTCATCCCTGGCCTGCATCATTTTTTGTGTGATTTCAGGGTACTCTTCAGCAATGTTGGAATACTGGCCGGGATCATCCGCCATATTGAATAATTGTCCCTCGTGATCCAGCCGGTACTGCTGGCTCCTTGCACTGACCCTGCCGGCCCAGTGGCTGAAAATTATCCTGTCGGGATCCGGACTTTCCTCTCCCAGGATCATGGGTTTCAGGCTGATCCCGTCCAGAGGCCGGGTGCCATCCATAGCTATTCCTGCCATATCTGCCAGTGTAGGTAAAAGATCGATGGCTGCAGCAATTTCCTGTATCTCCATGCCATCTTCGATCACACCTTTCCAGCGCATAAACAATGGGGAACGTACCCCTCCTTCATCCGTGGAGCCCTTTCTACCTTTCATGCCCTCATTCCAGCGCCATGAATTGGGACCATTGTCACATAAGAAAAGTACAATTGTATTTTCCTCCAGTTCTGCCTCTTCCAGCTTGTCCATGATCCTGCCGACATTGTAATCAATGTTCTCGCACATAGCCAATGCCGCCCGGGTGAACATAACATCTTCTTTTTCAGGATCCCTGTGCTGCATCTGCAGGGTCGCATCTTTGTGCCTGTCCCAATACACATCGGGTACCTGCATGGGACCGTGGGGAGTGTTATAGGGGATATACAGAAAAAATGGATTGTCCCGGTTGGTTTCAATAAAATCAATGGCATGGTCGGTCAGGTCATCTATGATAAACCCGTTTCCGGTGACAATTTTGCCGTTGTGTTCGAGCATGGGACTGAAATAATGGCCCCAGTGGCCAGAACAGAATCCATAGTACTCATCAAATCCCCTGGCATTGGGATGATAGGGGTGCTGCATGCCGCTGTGCCATTTGCCAAAGGCTGCTGTGGCATAACCGGAAGCCTTGAAAATGTCGGCAATGGTGGTTTCATCCGCGTCCATCCTTTCTCCGCCTTCCGAAGTGCTGCAGACACCCATTCTTGGATGATATCTCCCGGTCAGCAACTCCGCCCGTGTCGGGGAACAGACCGGGCATACATAGAAACGGTCAAAACTGGTTCCACTGGCCGCCAGCCGGTCAATATTGGGTGTATTCAGATTGGTATTCCCATGGAAGCTAAGGTCTCCCCAGCCCTGATCATCGGTCAGAATAACAATAACATTGGGTTTCTCCTGAGAATATCTGACGAGGCTGGATTTGCATGCCGGCAAGCATGCCAGGAAGCCTGATCCAAGGATTAGAATAAAGAACTTAATATTTATATAACTCATTATATATCAGTAATTTACCTTTGATCAATTTAACAGACACTTAAGATTTCACTCCGCGATCCTTTTTTGTAACTGGTTTTCAACCGGTTCCAGGGTCTGCCGGTGTTTTTCGACCTCAGCACGAATGTCTTCTATTACCCCGGGGTGCTGGTCAGCGATGTTGTACAGCTCGGACGGGTCATGCTCCAGGTGAAAAAGCAGGGGCGGATCATGCTGCATTTCATCATCCGGGCCGTAAGCTGTTTTCGTGATAAAATGAGCTTTGAAGGGTCCCTTCCTGACGGCAAAGATCCGGGATCCGCGGTAATAGAATACAACATCACGCCCCGAGTGGCCCGTCCCGAAAAGTGCCTGTGAAATATCCTGGCCGTCGTAGACCCTGTCTCCGGGGACTTCCACGCCTGCCAGCTTGCAGAAGGTGGGAAAGATATCCATGGTAGCGCCCATATCCATGACCGTGCCGGATGGTATCCTGCCTGGCCACCAGAAAATGGTGGGTTCCCGCATGCCCCCTTCAAAGGTGGCGCCCTTCTCCCCCGTCAATATCCCGGGGGAACCGCCATTCAGCTCCATGATGGCCCATGGACCGTTATCAGAGGTAAAAAGCACCAGGGTGTTCCTTTCAATCCCGGCGTCCTTCAGGGCTTGGATGATTTCCCCTGTGCTCCAGTCGATCTCTTCTATGACATCCCCGAAGAGTCCCCGCAGGCTCACATCCTCGAAATCTTCAGACCTGAAGAGCGGAATATGGGGCATGGTATGGGCCAGGTAGAGGAAAAAGTGCCTGTCCTTGTTTTCATTGATAAACCGGATGGATTCCTCTGTATAGCGTTTGGTCAGTGTAGTCTGGTCCGCAGGCCGTTCGATGATCTCCAGGTTCCGATGCAATGGTACATTGTAAATGGTCTGGTTTTCATCGGACTCCCTGTCCATGTCATTGCTGTAAGGTATCCCGTAATAGTAATCGAAGCCGTGGTTGGTGGGCAGGTATTCGGGAAGGTGTCCAAGATGCCATTTCCCGATGCATGCGGTCGTATACCCGGCCTGTTTAAGTGCACGGGCAATGGTGATCTCGCTTTGGGGGAG
>DAOUVF010000011.1 GCA_030667765.1 Bacteroides sp. | reverse complement strand
TGATCAGTATTTCCTCAGTTCATCAAGATACTGCTGACGGATCTTTGAAAGGTCCCCGAGTTCCATGTCTTTGGCAAAGATCCTTACCACATCAATGATATCTTTTAAATAAATGGAACCAAGTGCCCCGTCAAAATTCAGGTTGTCCAGGTTATGTTTGATGGAAGTGGTGATTTCCAGGAAAATTTGCCAGCTCAAATGTTTTGGGATGCGAAGATAGTACATGAGAGGGTCTTCCAGATCTTTATAAATACCCTCACCCAGCGCTTCAAGTTCAAAATGCTTTTTTAGCTCAATGATGCCATCTCCCTTAATATTTTTTTTCTTCAGGAATTTGATTCCCTCATACATATAGTTCTTCTGAAGCTCAGGAAGTATTTTTATATCCTCCAGGTTTCTGAGCCGAATGGCATTATATACATCATTGTTGATGCAAATATTTGCCGTGGTACCGTCGAAATCATGTTTAAAATACTTTCTGATTTCCTGGGTGATGCGTATGATCTTAATGGAGGAATGTTTCTTTTTTATAATCAGGTAAACAGCCGTAGGATTATAGCCGCTTGGTAAATTGGCACCATGGTATCCCGGAAACGGCTCTACCTCCTCCAGCACCAGTGTATTTTCAAGAATATTACTATCGAGGGTCTCAAGCTTTTCAACCTTGGCGATAGACCCCAGTGTTTCAATGATCTTATTACCTGACATAAGCCTTTAGAATGAGTTTTTACAAATGTATTATTAATTGATAAAATTGCAAGTATGCAAGCATTTAACTATTTATAAATATTTTATTTGCTCTTGATTTTGCCTGGCAAAGGAAAGGATCTGGCTGGCGACTGATACAGAATCAAGTACATTATCGGCAGGAAGTTTAAATACCAATTGCTGATCGCGATTACTCAATCCAAACAGATAGGTTTTATCATAATATTGAAGCGCCATTTCCGCTGTCAATTTGTAATCGCCCTTTGTTACCGCCTCTATGGCTTTACGTGTTATGTCCCCTCCAAGCCGCTGGCTTATCTTCTGTATGCTTTCGCTTAGCTCCTCGTTTGAAAATCCCGCGTAATCTTCCACCAGCCTGTCCACCCTGTCCATGCGCGGGATATCCAGGAATACCACCGGGGCAGACCGGATTTGATTATAAATACCCGCTGGAAGAATATTTCGCCCTATGCTGCGGCTTTCATCCTCAACCCAAATGGTACGGTTCTTTTCAAGGGGTAATAAATCCCAACAAATTTTGTTTTCGAAATGTTCCGTTGAATGCTGGTTTTTTTCTCCAAGATTTCCAAAAGCAGAACCTTTATGATGTGCCAGGGTTTCCAGGTCGAGGATCTGCTCTCCCATTTCCGCTAATGATTTCAATGCGGCGGTTTTGCCTGAACCGGTTAAACCGCCAATGACAATTAAAGGGAGAGCATGATCGAAATAGGCAAGTACAAATTGACGGAAAGATTTATAACCTCCCTTTAAGCGGCTGCAATCCATCCCGGCTGTCTCAAAAAGCCATGCCATGCTTGCACTGCGCATGCCTCCCCGCCAACAATGCACGAGGAGTTTATTTTGCCGGGCAATTTTTTTGGCCTTCCGGACAAATGATGTCATTTTCGGACCTGCGAAATCCAGGCCTTTTATCAGTGCCTCCTGTTGTCCTTTCTGTTTGTAACTGGTTCCAACTGATTTTCTTTCCTTATTAGAAAACAAAGGAATGTTGTGGGCGGTGGGTATATGTGCATGTTTGTATTCAGCAGGTGTTCTTACATCAATTACCGGAAAGCTATCCGCCTTCTGCAGGAAAAGCTTTATATCAATCTCCCGGGGCATTTTCAGGGAAGGTGCGTAAGAGGATTTCCTTTATTTGATCTGTGCTGGCAGGCTTTAGCAGGTAATCCTCTATACCCAATGCTTCAGCAGCACTTCTGGTGTCAGGATTTTCTACTGCAGTCACGGCCACGACAGGTACTTCAATTCCCAGTTTTCGAATCTCTGTAATTGCCTGTAATCCATCCATTTCCGGCATCAGCAAATCCATAAAAATGATATCGTACGATTTTTCAACGGCCATTTTCACGGCCTCTTTGCCATTTTCCGCCTGATCAATTTCAAAGCCCAGGCTTTTAAATAAATTTTGTGCAAGTTTCCTGTTGAATATATTGTCTTCTGCCAGTAAAATTGAAATATCCGGGTTGATGATCTTGGTCCGGGGTACTTTGCCGGCACCCGATGACTGGAGGTCCTTCTCCTTGGGGCTACCGTCTAGCACCTCTATGGTGAATGAATATTTAGTGCCAGGCTGATCGGGATCTGCAGAGATGGCAGATGGACTTTCAATCCATAATTGTCCCTTTAACAGGTTGATATGTTGCAATGCGATGGCAATTCTAAGCTCGTTTTCTTCAAATCCTTTACCTGACAGGTCCAATGTATTTCCCTGATGGTTTACAAACTTATCAATAATATGCTGAGGCAAACCGAGACCGGTATCATCAATTTGGAATTGTAATACAAGGTATTCATCATGATCTTCAATCACTTCAGCACTGATTAATATCCTGCCTCCCCGGGTCTGTTCAATTGAACTTTCCACCAGATAATAAAGAATCTGTCTGAGCCGGAAAGGATCACCTATCAGCCTGTCTGGCATATCATTTCTGATCTTGGTGATGATGCTGGAATTGATCTGGGAAGCTATTGATTTAAAAGGTTGGATAGCGAGGTCGATTTCGTCTTTAAGGGAAAACGGAATTTCTGCCATAATCACTTTTTCTACATCCTGTGTTGCGAAATCAAGGATTGAGGTGATCTGGTTGGAAAGGAGATCCGTAGTTTTCTTTAAGATCACAGCAGTTTCTTCTAAATTACCTTTGAGGCTTTCCTTTTCCAGTATATCAACAGCATTCCGCAACTGGCTGACAGGTCCTGCTATCTCATGGCTCATGCTCTCCAGTAATTCAGTTTTGGCCAGCTGAGCAATCTTTTCAAGATTTCTTGCCTTCTCAAATTCTGTGATATCGAATAGTAAAATGATGTTGGTTTCAACCTGATTGATTTCCGTTATCAACTCGCGCCTGTAAAGTTGCCGGATGATGTTATCACTTTGGGATTTAATAACATCGCCAGGTCCAAATGCCCGCATGTACAACGGATCATCTGTCCCAGCCTTTTTTGTCTCCAAATCCAGCTCATGTAAGGATTTATTTTCTGGCGAATCTTTGGGATCCTTCATGATCCATTCCCTGGCGGTATTATTCATCACACGAATAGATCCATTGGGTTCTGAAAGTATGATTCCGACCGGAAGGGAATCCAGTGTTTTAACCAGGGCAACTTCAGAGACACGTTTACGCCGGACAGTTTCTGATTTGACCCTGAAAACAGTGAAATAAATGTATAGCAAAAGAGCAAGGAGGGCCAGGCTGAATAAAGAAATGATGGAAAACTTTATTATTATGCTACGAAGAAAAAGATCTGTTTTAATGGAAAAAATAATCCCCAGATCCCTCTTGACCAGACGAATCGGATAATAAACTGAAACAACCCTGGTGGGCGAGCCATCTACATCGATGGAATGAACCATTGAACTTTCCTCACCTTTTATGACATCAGATCCAATTCTTTTCAGATCATTGGATGAAATATTCAGGTTGGTTTCAGCAGTTGCAATGAGTTCTCCTGCATTGGTCACCATCCACTGCCACATGGTGTTTTCAAGACGGTATTTTTCAAAAATGGAATTTACATAGAGAGTAAAATTTATCTCTACAACGATATTCGAACGAACAATCCCATTTTCATCAAAATCCGGAATTAACAGGGAAAATTTATCCTGGTCGAAAATCAGCTCCTCCCTTTCGTGTAATATGGTCTGCTCCTGGGATTCGTAATAGTCTGTAACAAAATCGCCTTTCCTGTCCAGTATGAGGCTGTATACATTATTCTCATTATCAAAAATCGTAATTTTGTTGATGAGTTCACTATTTCTGGCATAAAGCTTTTGCAGGTTTTCTGCACCACGTTCCCTGATCTCTGTGTTAGTGAACAGTTCACTGAAATCATCAGCAAAGGGAATTGCGTTCAACTCATTTTCAAAATTCATGCCTCCCTGTTCAATAGTTGAACCACAGAGATGTGTTTGTCTGGTTAGTAAATCAGTTTGAAAATCAAGTTGTTGATTAAAGATAGTGAAGTAAAAGACTGTATTGATTCCTATAAATAGAAAAATACTTATCAATATGATGAAAAAGGACCGGTTCATTCATCTGAAAATTAACATATTCATCATTATTACACAAAAGAAGTTATTACCTGTATTTAGAACTGTCCTGCTGTTCCTCCAATAGGTTCAGGTAGCTTTTATATCGGGACAAACTGATTTTGCCAGACTCAATAGACTGTATGACAGCACATTCTGGTTCGTTCACATGAATACAGTTATGATATTTGCATCCAGCTGAAACCTTGAAAAATTCCGGAAAATAATGATAAAGGGGCTCATCTTCCATATCTGTTATTCCAAATCCTTTGATTCCAGGAGTGTCAATGATGAAACCCCCGATGCCCAGTTCAAACATTTCGGCAAAGGTCGTGGTATGTTTTCCTGACTTATGACTCTGGGATATCTCCCGGGTTTTTAAATTCAGGGATGGTTCAATGATATTGATCAATGTAGATTTTCCTACACCCGAATTGCCTGCCAGCAGAGTTACCTTTTCTTTCAGTGCAGATTTGATCTGATCAAGGTTTACCATTGTCTCAAGCGAACACTCAATGCAGCCATAACCAATTTTTTCATAGATTTTTCGCCACTCGTCAAGAGTCATTTTTTCAGCTTTGCCATACAAATCGATTTTATTAATCAAAAGGATCGCAGGTATATTGTATGCCTCGGATGTGACCAGGTAGCGGTCAATGAATTCGGCATGTGTAACAGGGTTGATCACAGTGATCATCAGGATTAACTGGTCGATATTGGCAGCAATGATCTGGTGAGATTTTGATAGTTTGGTAGATTTCCGGATGATATAGTTTTTTCTTGGAAGGACATCACTGATCCGGCCTAGTTTTTCACCTTCCCGGATGGAAAACCTCACCAAATCACCTACGACAACCGGGTTTGTGCTTCTGAGCCCTTCCAGCCGGTATTTGCCACTGATAATACATTCGTTCAATCCGGCTTCTGGCGAATTGACCAGGTATGAACTACCGGTTGATTTAATAACCCTTCCTTCTCCTTCCATATACAAAGTATACAAAAGTAGTTATATTTATAACCATGCAAAAGATCATATCCTATAACGTAAATGGCATTCGTGCTGCCATAAACAAAGGCCTGCTGGACTGGATGAAAAAAGTAAGACCAGGGATGCTGTGCATACAGGAAACAAAAGCACAGCCCGATCAGGTCGACCTGGACCCCTTTAGAAAACTGGGGTATATTGATTACTGGCATTCAGCTGAAAAAAAGGGTTATTCCGGGGTTCTGATACTTGCAGATCGGGAACCTGACAATGTCGTAATTGGCATGAATGCCTCAGATTATGATTCAGAGGGAAGGGTTATCCGGTTCGATTTTGGTGATATTTCTTTTCTCAATGTCTACATTCCATCCGGCACCACCGGGGATGTCAGGCAGGATTTCAAGATGCAATTCCTTGATGACTTTCTCAGTTTTCTGACTAATCTCAGGAAAGATAAACCCAATCTTTTGGTCTGCGGGGATTTTAATATAGCACACAGGGAGATTGATATACACAACCCGGTCAGTAATAAAAAAACTTCCGGGTTTCTTCCTGAGGAAAGGGCATGGATTGATCAATTCCTGGAGAGTGGTTTTGTGGATACATTCAGGCATATGAACCCGGACACTGTTAAATACAGCTGGTGGAGTTTTCGTTCAAACGCCAGGTCGAAAAACCTTGGATGGCGGCTGGATTATCATATGGTCACCGAATCACTGGCAGCCCGCATAAAAGATGCGGGCATCATGAACGATGCGGCACATTCCGACCATTGTCCGGTTTGGGTGTACCTGGACATATGATTATTTTAGAAAGATTTTGGCAAGCCCTTGTTTTCCCTTATAAGGAGGGTATCTTAAGGGAAAATCCACCCAGTTTGCCTTGTCAAGAAATGACCTTTTATAGGAAAAGGTTTCAAAACTGTATTTCCCATGGTACCTCCCCATACCGCTCAAACCTATCCCGCCAAAAGGCAGATAAGTGTTAACGAAATGCACCACTGTATCATTTATGCCTCCGGAACCGGACATGGTGCGGTCAATGATCAAACGCTGGGTTTTCTTCGACTTACTGAAAATATATAAACAAAGAGGCCTGGGTTTGCTTTTGATATAATTTATGACATCATCGAGAGACCGGTATGTGATCAATGGCAGGATAGGGCCGAAGATTTCCTCCTTTAATAGGATATTGTCCATGTCCTCTACCTCAACAATGGCAGGCTCAATATACCTTTCTTCGAGATCGGTATCTCCTCCCAACAGGATTTTTTGTCCCTCCAGGTATCCTGCCAACCTTTCCGCATTGGATTGATTGATGATTCTGGCAAAATCAGGGCTACCTTTGATGTCGTCCTGGTAAAAAGATTTCAGGTAATCCTTCATACCTGTGAGAAGTGCTTCTTTGATATCTTCATGGACAAACATATAATCGGGGGCAACGCATGATTGTCCGGCGTTCAGAAGTTTACCCCAGAGAATTCTTTTGGCTACCAGCCGGGGATTGGTCTCAGGTTCTACGATAACGGGTGATTTTCCACCCAGTTCAAGGGATACAGGGGTAAGGTGCCTGGCGGCAGATTGCATGACCTTTTTCCCGACCTCTGTACTACCTGTGAAAAAGATATAGTCAAATTGTTCCTCCAGCAGAAGCTGGTTGACCTCCTTACCCCCTTCAATGATGGAGATATGATCCGGATCAAAATGGTCAGAGATCATGCGGGTCATCAGTTCATAAGTATTCTTTGCGTGCCGTGATGGCTTGGCAAGGACACAGTTACCGGCAGCCACAGCACCAACCAGTGGCATGAAGAGCAGCTGGAAAGGATAATTCCAGGGGGAGATTATTAGCACCCTTCCAAAAGGTTCCTGAAAATAATAGCTCCTGGCAGGCCAGTGTAACATAGGAGTGTATACGCGTTGGGGACGAGCCCATTTCTTCAGGTTTCTGATCATGATCCCGATGTCCTGCAACACCAGCCCGTTCTCACTGCCATAGGTTTCAAATTCCGGTTTGTTAAAATCCGCCCTTAATGCTTTGTAAATATCTGTTTCATGCTTGATAATCATGGCCCTTAACTTCTTTAAAGCATTCAGCCGGAAATTGACATCCAGGGTAATACCGGATTCAAAGAAGTGTTTCTGTCTCTCTATAATATTTTGAATTTCAATACGATCCATAATTTAATCTAATTCGATAATTTAATAAAATTCTTCATGATTACATTTCTGAGCAGGGAATAACCCTTATCGTTCAGATGTACCCCGTCTTCGGCATAGATATCATTTTTCAGGATTCCCGGTTTCATAAACATGGGTGTTGAGATATCAATAAAAATGACATTCTTTTGTATCCTGCAAAGGTCTTCAAGCATCTGATTGGCCCTGTCCATCTGTTTCCAGTGCCTCATTCTTGATGGACTGGGTTTAATGGAGAGGAAGATGATTTCAGTACCAGGTAAGCGTTGCTGACATTGGCTGATGAATGCTTTGCACTCTTCCAGGAATGCCGAAGGTTTTGTACCCCTTGTAATATCATTATCTCCTTCGTAGATAAAAATCCTGGATGGATTGTAGGGGAAAACAATTCTATCAATATTCTGGTTTAATTCTTTCATAACGGACCCTCCAAATCCCCGGTTAATTACGATCTGTGGATACATATCCTCAGCAAGGTTGTACCAGCGGCGGATCGTGGAGCTTCCTGTAAAAAGGACAGCGCTGTCAGGGGGTGGATCATATCTGTCCATTATCTCAAAAATCCTGATCTCGTTTTCATACCATTCGGGAGGTTCTGTTTTTTCATAAATATGTTGTGCCATCCCAAGGTCTAACACATCCAGGGCTTGATCTTCGAGTAGCAGTCCCACAAATGATCCGCCGCCTGTAGAAATTTTATCCACCTGCAGGGTCCATTCCTTTATTGGCGTGTTCTTAAATCGGTGTTTGAAGGATCCGGAAAGAATGTGGAATATCTGACCGTTATAAGTCCGGTCACTGATGACCTTAAGTCGAACTGTTTTTTCATCGATGATGCAGGCCCTGAGCTCTGGTGACATTTCAGGATACCGGTCAGCCGTAAGCGTAACACTGTGAAATGCATAAGGATTCCGGTAAGATTCCCTCACCGAATACCATGGCAGGCTGAAATTATCCGGGTCGTCCTCCCGGTCGGCATCATTCAGGTAGAGTTGTATGGCCATTACCAGGTCCTGGTGAGGATCAATGCTGATCATCTCAAAAGGAACCATCCCCTCCAGCATGTAACCCAGGCTGGTTTTCCTGCTGTAAAATACAATAGAAGTTTCGGATGTGTTTATTGATAACGATCTGAGATGATCATAAGCATTGAATGCTGCCATGGAGTCGGGAAGGTCAAATCCCGGCCTGACAGAGACCTGCAGAATATCCGGGGAACCCCTGCCCTGACTCAGGAATAATTCGAGTCCATCCCCATTCCAAAAATGATCCGGGTCCTCATACAAACTGTCATCCTTGATTTCTGCCAGTAGAAATATTCCTTTTTCGCTCCAGGCCATCCTGAATGAAGCCTGAAAATCATTTGTGTCCGGGATATTCCCACAAACATCAGAAAGGATTCTCAGCGGAACATAGTCAGGGTTCCAGTCCCCCGACATCCCATCAACAACAAGGCCCGGAAGATAAGGGATACTCCGGGCAATATCAGGCGGAAGATCAAGCTTGTATTCCGGTCCGGTTACACAGCCGATTGAAGTTATTGAAAACATATGCAACAGGATCAACCTTAATATATTCTTGCGATAATGGTGCATCATATCTTCATTTGTCTTTCTTTCCCGGGATCTTACTCATGGCATATTCCGCCATGGCCAGGATGCTTAAGCTTGGGTTTACCCCGATATTGCCCTGGATGACGGATCCGTCCACAATATGGATGCCAGGGTATCCATGTACGGACAGATCAGGATTTATAACCCCATCCGAGATGCTTTCTGACATGGGACAACCACCCAGGATATGGGCGGTAGTCGGACGGTCAAACATAACTTCAAGAATAATATTCTGAGCAATTCCATTTGCCTTTCTGGCATATTCTTCCATTACTTGCTGACCAATGCCAATATAGGCCGGCACTCTTTTATAGACTGAATTATCGAGGATTATTCTCCCTCCCCATATTCCTGGCTTCCAGATCATGCGCATTGAATTTTCAATATGCTGCATAACCAGGAATATAACCAGGTTGGTAGACCATTTAAATTTGAAAATGACTTTCAGAAATTTCCGGGGATTTCTGAATGAGATGTAAATCATCCGGAGAGTTCTTTTAAAATTAGAAACATTACCCGGGGAAGACAGGGCAAAAAACCATTTTAAGGCGTTTGATCCATCCGGGTATTTGACTACTTCGACATGGGTATTCTCGTCGGGATTGAAAACACTTGTAATGGCCAGGCCATTATTGGTTTTTTCCGGGATACTGGAAACCGCAGAAAGTGTTTCTGAATTGGTAAGCAGCGAGGATCCCAGGGTATCTGACAGACCGACCAGTGTTTTGTATTTATATTTCTGTTTCAGAAGCAGTTCGAGTGTACCGAGGGATCCCCCGGCCAGGATCAATCCTTTACACCTGAATTTACGGGCCTTTCGGCTGAACAACCTGGTCGATGATCTGGTATAAACAATGTATTCTGTGCGCTTGCATTCAATCCTGACTACCCTTGTTTCTGCAAGGATCTCTGTGCCGTATTTTTCTGCGAAATAAAGATAATTTTTATCCAGGGAATTTTTTGCATTTTCCCGGCAGCCTACCATGCAGCCTGCACATTCAATGCAGGGCTTTCTTAGAGGACCCTGTCCATTGAAATAGGGATCCCGCTCTTCTTCCCTGTCATCCATATAAACACCAACATATACATTTTCAAAACTATCTGAGCGATTCATATCTTTTGCCACTTCCCTGAGATACCTGTCTTCGGGATTGATTTTTTCATATAGTGTTCTTCCCATCATGAATGCGGCAGTATCATAAAAAGGCTTTAATAGCTTTTTCCAGTTGCCATATTTCTTCCAGGAATCATGCTCAAAGAAATTATCAGGAGGATAAAACAAAGTGTTGGCATAAACCAGGCTTCCGCCTCCGACACCAACCCCTGAAAGAATACTGGCTTTACGGCTGAAGGTTAATTTTTGAATCCCGAAAAATCCAATTTTTGGCAACCAGAGATATTTTCGGAGGTTCCAGTTACTTTTTGGAAAATCATCGGGATTAAATCTTTTACCTTTTTCGGACAGGCGGAGAGAGGCAACACTACCTCCGAAACCGGATCCTACAACGATGTAATCATACACCTTTTCCATCAGGAGGGTTGAAATATGAGAGAGAGCTTAAATATAGAAAAAGAATGGCAAAGACAGGAATCAGAGGTTTCTTAAAACTTCGGCTACTGTGGACCTGTTTTTATAGTTGGGGTCATACTGGATATAACGGATCTTCCTGTCTTCACCGATAATGAAGGTAGCTGGGACAGGCAAAATATAATCCTCATTTGCATTTGCCCTGTCGACATGTTTTCCAATTCTCCGGTTATGCTTTCTGGTTTTTTCATCCATGGTAAATGATACATAATAGGCATCCATGATATGGTATCCTTTATCATGTATCACAGAAAATGCAGCGCCGGTTTTATTAATGGTTTTATGATTGTATTCGGGGATTTGCGGTGAGACTGCAATGACTGATGCACCCTTGTCGAGCACATATTCAAGTGAATCCTGGAATTTTGAAATATGCTTGTTGCAATAGGGACACCAGGAACCGCGGAAAAATATCAGCACAACCGGTCCGTTTTTAAGTGATTCCCTGAGATTAACCAGATCGTCTGTTTGATCTATCCCGTGGAAATCTGGCGCAATATCACCCACCTGAAGGGTAGATATAGAATGCTGGCCGGCAATGACACCTGTCAGGAGGCTTAGCATAAGTATCAAAAAAGCTTTCATTATCAATCAACGCCAACCTGGCATATTGTTCTATCTGGCCGTGAAACTACTAAAGAGTTTTGTTGCTTGTTGTTAATGAGAAGTTAAGGTAAAAAAACCACACCGTAGGAATAGTATACCGCTGCGGCCAAGATCACAATATAGGATGGAGAGAACAGAAAATTTTAAAACCAGCCGAATTTAAAACTCAGGAATGCCCCTGGGCCTGTAAAATCGGCATTGGTAAGGGTGCTGGTATTTACGCCAGTCACAAACCGGTAATGGGCACCAACGCCAAGGCGGAAAAATCTGGTAAAATTCATCTCCAGTTCAATGGCAGGGTTGACAACGAAAACATTGTCATTGGTAAGGTTGTAATAGCCTTCATCCTGCTGTGAGATATTGCCCCATCCGATTTGAGTGGATAAACAGGTATGCAGGGCTCTGTCAGCCATAAATGAATATCCTGTCCAGAATCCGCCATGGCCGAAACTGATACTGTTACCTCCTGCGACAATTGAATTGGTTAATCCTTCACCGTAGCCGCCAATGAAGAAATCTCCGAGCAGGACACCGCCACCTCCACCCATCATATGGGCGAATTCACCATTTATGCTTGTAAAACTCATAATCGGGCCGCCAAATCCACTGATCCGGGTGCCACTGCCAAACAAAGTCTGAATCTCGCTCTCCTGGGCTTTCAATCCTGTAACAGAAAGAACCAGTACGAGGGCAATTACTATTTTTCTCATATAGCTATATTTTTTGGTAATTGTCTGTTTATATCGAAAGACAGAAGAAAACCGGAGGGGTTGCATATGATATGGATTAAATGCGGATTCAGATGATTACCATGTCGTCGATCTGCTCCTGCTCGGACATGGGTTTGTTTAACTGGTATTGTGCTGCTTTTGGATCTAGTCCTCAAGGTAGGATTTTAGTGCGCTGAAAAAATATTCTTTCCAGCCGATATTGATATTATCAAACGCCTCGTCAGGTACGTTACTATGATTTAGTTCTATCCTGGTTTTATTGCCTTCCTCAGTCAGTTCAATAAGGACAATTGAGGGGTGGGGTTGTTCCCCAAAATCCCACTGCTGCTCTATCCTTGAAGGAGGTTCTATAGCCAACAATGTACCCGTGATGTCTCCGTCAAACATAGAAAACGGGGTGCCGGGCGCCGGTTCCATTACAGCCGGGTAACCGGACCATAATTCAATGGTCAACGGGTTTGTAATAGCGGTGAAAATTTCTTCCCTGGAGGCCTTAATATGAACAGTTTTGCGTATGTTTTTCATAGTTCACTGGGATTATTGGCACGAAAGGATAAGATAAATAATATAATTGAAACTGCCAGGGATGCCTGGGCCACCATCACATATGTTCCGTGCAGGTCAAAAGCCAGACTGAACAGATACGGTCCCAGGGCACTTCCTATAACCAGCCAGCTTAATGAAAAACCAGATATAGCCCCCAGGTTTTTCAAGCCAAAGAACCTGGGCCAGGTCACTGCCGCGAGCACAATGAACAGACCCCATGTAATCCCATTACCACTGATCAGCATCCAATAGGCCAGCTTACTCTCACCCAGGAAAATCAAAGCGGATGTTGTGCTGATCATGCCAAGCAGGAAGACAATCAACAGATATTTCAACCGGATATAATCACTGATCCAGCTGGCTATGAATTGTATAATTATAGCGATGATGGAGGCTGGCACGAAGATATGGAGGGCTGTCGCTTTATCCATTCCCACTGAGTCAAAGACCGATACCACATGGAAGGTCAGGCCGCTTATGTATAATGCACTGATCATCATGGCCAGGGTAAACAGCCAGAACGCCCTTGTTTTCCTTGCTTCTGCCAGGGAATAGTCACGAGGGGGAAGGCTGGGTGGCCTTTTGCTCTTTTTATTGGCGATGCGCTGACCATCAGCAACCAGTCCCGCATCCTCAGGATTATCACGGAAGAAGATCAATACAAAAGCCACGAATCCAATTCCTATGACTACTGCCAGCAAAAGCCAGGCCCCTTTCCACTCAAAATCCTCAATGAATTGATTCAAAATTTTGGGTGCCAGAGAGAACCCGAAGGCAACAAAAACCCCCATGATGCCATTGGCCAATCCACGTTTTTTATCAAACCATTTCATGACCATATTCCGTGACACCATGGTAAGCAGTCCCTGGCCAAAGAAACGAATACCCCAGAACCCGAATGACATTAGTATAAATGTGGTAAGCGCAGTATTGACCAGGTTGACATGATCAAGAAAAAAACTGACCAGGGATTCAACCCTGGTAAGATAAAGCAACATCAGACCTAGCATACCTGCTGCAATGAAGGCCATCAACCTGGCTCCGTACCTGTCATATAGTTTACCTGCACGTGTAATCATCAATCCGGATCCCACAGTTCCGACCAGGTAGGCCAGACTAAGATTATTCCTGTTGATTTCAAGGTCATTTAGGAGGTTTTCTGTAAATACAGATACACCCATGGTTTGTCCGGGGATACTCATAAGCATACCTATGGTACCGGCAGCCAGAATGATCCAACCATAAAATATGGGAATACGGGAAGGTGCGAACGGTATGTTGGGGTGCTTCTTCATGAAGATGCAAAGATAGCAATTAGCAAACCATGAAGAGGGATATTCCTACAGACTTATTCTTAATTATAAGAGGGATATATTTTATTGAGTATATAACGGGCCACCGGTCCCGGAAGAGTATCCACAACTACTGCTTTATCAGGATTGCTGGGATCATAGATAAGTATTTCAGTACGTTCATCGGATAAATTTCTGATCATATGGGATCGGACTGAAAATTGTTGTATGTCATCCCGGCTGGTATTATATTCATAGGTAAGATTGTATACTGGCTGCTCATTGACCCGCATATTGGTAGGTTCAGCATAAACCAGTTTTCCTTCCACCGGGCGGCCCATCATAATGATCTTACGTTCTCTCCTGGTTCGCCTGTAGGAGGGATATAGGAAAAGGAAGCCTATGATTATACTTCCCGCACCGGCGAGAAACATGATCTGGTCATAATTCTGCCTGTCCTTTCCGGCGAACCTGGAAACCTCCGGGGAATCTTTTAAATATTCAATCGTTATTTCCTGTCCTGGTTCATAAAAATCTGCATATTCAAGGAAAAACCCTGAATAAGGGATTTGAGACTCATCATGGTACCGGTACCTGTATTCGTAAAGCGTACTCTCATTCACCTTGTATAATGTTTCATTCAGGCTGGTGATGAATCCGGAGGTAGTAACAAGGTCCTTTTTTCCTGCAAAAAGAATATTCCAATTCAGCTGCATGCTGAAATAGATTATGAAAGCCAGACCAATCAGCGTAAAAAGAGAACCGATGATAAATGAGGTTCTTCCAAATAGGAATAATATGCGTATCCTGAAAGGAACAAACATAGGGGATCCCAAAAATGCGGGCTACGAAGTTAAAAAGATTTTTTGAAATATATTAGAAAGGGGTATTAAAATGGAGCTGAATATTCCGCTGCGCGAAACAAAATAGGCCCCTTTTTAATACCCACTCAAGATGAAAATCACTATGGTTTGGAGAGGCCGCTGCGTTTAAGCAGTGGAGCTATGGAAGGTTCCCTGCCACGAAAGCGCTTATAAAGGACCATGGGATCCTCTGTACCTCCACGTGCCAGGATGTTCTCACGGAAAGAACCTGCAGTTTCGGCATCAAACAGTGAAGTTTCCTTGAAAGCATCAAATGCATCGGCATCCAGCACCTCCGACCATTTATAGCTGTAATAGCCGGCAGAATAGCCACCACTGAAAATATGGCTGAAATAAGTGCTGCGGTACCTGACCACTATTTCAGGGATCAGTCCAATGTTAGCAAGGGCTTTGGATTCAAATTGATCAACATCAATTTCGGATTTGGTATCTTTCAAGGTATGCCAGTTCATATCCAGGAATGCTGCAGAAAGATATTCTACATTGACGAAGCCCTGGTTGAAATGGCCGGCGTTTTTAATTTTCTGAATAAGCTCGTCAGGGATAGTCTCTCCTGTTTCAAAATGCTTGCCATACATTTTCATGACTTCAGGTTCGGAGGCCCAGTTTTCCATAATGGAAGAAGGCAGTTCAACAAAATCCCAGGGCACAGAAGTTCCGGAGATTGATTCGTAAGTACAATCAGAGAACAGTCCATGCAAAGCGTGTCCCATTTCATGGAACATGGTGCTTACCTCCTCGAAACTTAACAGAGCAGGTTTATCCCCGGTTGGTTTTGAAAAGTTAAAGACGGTGGTGATCACCGGGGTGATGTTTTTGCCATTTTTATTGTATTGCTTTCTGTAGGCTTCCATCCAGGCACCGCCACGTTTGCTGGCCCGGGGATAAAAATCCATATACAATACACCCAGGTGTGAACCATCAGCTTCTTTCACTTCAAATACCTGGGCATCTGCATGGTCCTTGGGAATATCGTGACGCTCATCGAAAGTGATCCCATAGAGATTGGTACAAACCTGGAATAGGCCATTCCGGACATTCTCGAGTTCGAAATATGGACGGAGTTCCTCTTCATCAAGGTCATATTTTTCCTTACGGAGCTTTTCAGCATAGTACCACCAGTCCCAATGAGCCAGTTCGAAATCACCGCCTTCACGGGTAATGAGGGATTGCATCTCCGCAACTTCCTTTTTGGAAACAGGAAGGGCAGCTTCCCAAATAGGGTTGAGCAGATTATAAACATCTTCGGGCTTTTTGGCCATTCGTTTCTCAAGCACAAAATGCGCATGGGTCTCATAACCCAGCAATTGAGCCCTTTCCAATCTGAGCCTGGCCATTTCGATGAGGATATTGTTGTTGTCCAGCTCATTGCGGTTATCACCCCTGGCACAATATGCCTTATGAAGTTTTTCCCTTAATTTGCGGTTTTCAGCATATTGCAGGAAGGGGATCATACTGGGCTTGTGAGTAGTAAAAAGCCATTTACCATCCTGTCCAGCTGCTTTGGCGGCCTCAGCTGCTCCGGCAATAACACCATCAGGCAATCCTGCAAGGTCATTTTCATCATCAATAATAAGTTTGTACTGATTATTTTCTGACAGAATATTATCTCCAAATTTTAGTGATAAGACAGAAATTTTCTGGTTGATCTCACGAAACCGGGATTGCTTATCATCATCGAGCTCTGCACCCCCTCTCACGAAATTTTTATATGTTTCGTCCAGCAAGGTTTTTTGTTCTATGTTGAGATCCGTCTCTTTGCGCTTTTCGTAAACAGCTTTAACACGTTTGAACAAATAGGGATTCAAATTGATATCATCAAAATGGCCAGATTCCATAGGTGCCACTTTTTGAGCTATCTCCTGTAGCTGCTCATTGGTATTGGATGACAGGACACCATTGAAAACATACTGGACCTTTCCAAGTTGTTCACCAGATCTGTCAAGTGCAGCAATGGTATTTTCAAAGTCCGGCTCTTCCGGGTTATTAATAATCTCTTCAATTTCCTCCTTGTGCATGGCAATGCCTTTCTCAAAGGCAGGCAGATAATGTTCATCCTGTATTTCATTGAAAGGGGGTACCTGGAAGGGAGTGGTATATTCACTGAAGAAAGGATTTGCTGTATCATTCATTTTTTTTCCTGTTTGATTACAACCGGCTGCCATCAAACTGGTGGCAGCGATTATTAGCAATATGTTTTTCATTTTGGCAAGTATTAGTTAAACCTACTTCACAGAAGCCCCAAAATTATAATTTAATGGCTAATAATCTTGCTGAACGAATCTGTTCTACAATATATATTATACTCCTGGACCCAGGCACCTGTTCTGACCGATCCGTTCAGGCAACATGCCGTGAGGTTTTGATCTCCTTTCCAGTTGGTTCCATGGTCATCCGCGAGACCCGGATCACCCAGGACCGGGGGAAAAGAGGGAGCAAATAATTCAGGACAAAGCGCAACAAGGGCTCATTAATGGCAACTCTTTTGCCCTTCTTCATGGCACGATAGCCGTATATTGCTACAGAAGAAGCTGACCTGGTTTTCCCCTGGAAAACGGCAGTGTTTTCCAGGTCGCCGCTGCTGGCAAATTCAGTAGAGGTGGCACCCGGACAAAGTGTGGTTACACTGATATTTGTTTTCCGAAGTTCATTATGAAGTGCTTCCCCCAATAACTTCACATAGGATTTGGATGCATAATAAACTGCCTGCAGTGGACCCGGCAGGAAGGCGGCCGTTGAAGAAACGTTCATGATTCTGCCTCTGCCGTTTGCTATCATGTGTGGGATGAAATAATGGGTCAGGGCAGTCAGGGCAGTGATATTCACCTGGATCATCTCCAGGTGTTTCTCCAGAGACCGCTCATGAAAAATTCCATGTCCCCCGAAACCCGCATTATTGATCAGGTAGTCCACATGGATGTTATGTTTGGTAATATGTTTGAAGATCTCATCTGGGACTGCCGGATCTGTCAGGTCTTTTACCATGACAATCACATGGACCATATATTGCTGCTCTAATTCGTTTTTCAATGCTTCCAGTTTTTCTTTTCTTCTTGCAACCAGTATAAGATCTCCTCCTTCCGAAGCATGGATCCTGGCCAGTTCTTTGCCAATTCCACTGGATGCTCCGGTTATCAATGCTACTTTTTTCATATAATTAAATTTTAGATTGACTAATCACTCTGTAATTGTTTTAAAAAAATTATTTTTTCGCAATACTTTCCCAATAAAACTCAAATGCCATGCTCAAATAAGTGGAGTTATTCTGAAATTCCTTATGCTGGAACAGATAATTGATTATTCCATATATCTGGTAGGTAGTAAGTTGGTACATCAAGTCAGTTGGGATATCCTTCAGTGTTCCTTTCTCCTTTCCCTGGTCGATCAGGTCATGATAAAACCCAATATGTTCTGATATATCTTCCTGGGTTAATTGTGAGATAAATGGAGAGTTACTGTATTGTTGTATAAATAAAAAATCCTGGGGCCTGTTCAGGGCCCATTTCACTGTGTTATACCACAATAACCTGACCTTACGCTTGATGTTCTTCTCGTTTTCAACCCCGGCGGTGGTAATGGTAAAGAAACTTCTTTTAGTTTCCTTATAGAGGGTATTGATCAGTTCTTCCTTGGTATTAAAGTAGTGAAAGAGAGTGCCATTAGCCACACTGGCTTCCCTGGCTATGGCAGATGTCGGTGTGCTGTGAAATCCCTGGTTAACGAATAGCCTTCTTGCAGCCAGGAGGATTCTTTCGCGTTTATTTTCTAATTTAGATTGACTAATCACTCCACAAAGAAAGAAATTAATATTTGAATCTCCAAATTAGCGTAATATATACTATTATCACACCGTATAATGCTTATGGATAGATGGTTTATATCCCTGCATAAACATGCCACACCACTGACCCGGAAATTTATTCAACCGGGTCAATAGGGATCTTGATCATCAAATGGATTCTGTTTCAACGATTTTGGCCAGG
>DAOUVF010000415.1 GCA_030667765.1 Bacteroides sp. | reverse complement strand
CTGGAACTGGAATTTCGCCACATGAAAGAAGGAGGCAATGCGGGATTGTTCGTTCACTCAGACGACCTTACACCGCCGGGAAAACCCTTTACCCGCTCCATTGAAATCCAGATCATGGATGGCAACCACGGAGATGTATTTGCCATACAGGGAGCGACACTGACCCCGACAAACTCAGATCTTGAAAAAGGCTGGATGCGTTCGTATCCTACCTCTGAAAGGCATAATCCGGCCGGGGAGTGGAATCACTACCGGGTTGAGAGCCGGGATGGAATGCTCACGCTTGCAGTGAATGGCCAGGTGGTCACAAAGGCATACCACACGAATCCGAGAAAGGGTTATATCTGCCTGGAATCGGAGGGTAGTGAAATTTATTTCCGCAACATCCGGATAAAGGAACTGCCGGGGACAAATCCGCCCGGGGAAGTAACAGCCATTCCGGACCAGGGATTCCTCTCACTCTATAATGGCCTGGATACGCGTGGCTGGAAACAGGTCGAAGGCAATAAGGGACACTGGCAATCCATGGACTGGATATTGGATTACGATGGAAAAAGCACCGCCGAAGGTGAAGATAAACATTTATGGACGGAGAAAGAATACGGTAATTTTATTCTCATTGTGGACTGGCGACAGCCTGATAAGCCGGTCCCCGAAGAGGTCCCTGTAATTTTGCCCGGTGGAGAGCAGGCAAAGGATAAGGACGGAAAAGAGATAACTGTTTCTGTGCTGGATGCAGGCGACAGCGGTATCTACCTGCGCGGCACTTCCAAATGCCAGATCAACATCTGGAACTGGCCGGTAGGTTCCGGCGAGATCTGGGGTTACCGGCTTGACAAGGATATGCCGGAGGAGGTTCGCCGAGCTGCCACGCCCATGTTATGTGCGGATAAAAAACCAGGTGAATGGAACCGGTTTATCATTACGGCAATTGATGACAAAATCACAGTTGAGCTGAACGGCAAAACGGTCATCAATGAGGCACAGCTGCCGGGAATCCCTGCAAGGGGTTCAATCGCCCTGCAGCATCACGGCGATCACATACAGTTTGCCAATATTTATATCAAAGAGCTCTAAGCAAAGTATAATTTATTGTATGAGACAGAAGGACGTCATTGTTCCGCTATTACTGTTCCTGTGCCTGTTTCTTATTGCGGATATCACTAATGCACAGCCCTTCAAACCTGCCGGCCAGGCCAGGGCCTTTTATTCAAACCTGCCGGATTCAGCGATTGAATTAATCAATAATGCTATACCCGGAGTGGCTGTAGTTTCTCCTGATAAACCCAGGAAACTGTTGGTTTTCAACATGGATATATGGAACGGCGAGATACGTGCAGGTCATCCTTCCGTGCCATATGCGAACTATATGCTGCAGCTGATGGGTAAGAAGACAGGAGCATACGAAACCTATTTCAGCAATGATACGATGGTGTTCCAATCAGCATATTTAAACCAGTTCGATGCCATCTGTTTCAACAATACTGTAGGAGTGCTTTTTGAAGATCCCGGACTGAGAAATAATCTTCTGGAATATGTGTACAGCGGGAAGGGCTTTTTCGGCATCCATGCGGCCGGGGCCACTTTCTGCCAGTGGCCGGTTTATGACCAGTTTCCTGAATTTGGCGAAATGCTGGGCGGTTTTGAGAACGGGGGGCACCCATGGAAACCCCACGAATGGATCACGCTGAAAATGGATGAACCCTCACACCCCATAAACCGTGCCTTTGAAGGTAAAGGATTCGACGTGAGCGATGAAGTTTTCCAGTTTTCAGAACCCTATACACGCGACCGCCTGCGCATCCTACTGGCCATTGACACCGATAAAACCGATATGAGTATGGAGAGGCGCATCCTTCCCGAAAGGAGAGCAGATAAGGATATAGCCATCAGCTGGGTCAGGAACTACGGAAGGGGAAGGGTATTCTATACCTCTCTCGGTCATAATGCACACATCAACTGGAATGAGAAAGTACTGGTGCATTACCTTGACGGGATACAGTTCATACTTGGCGATCTGTATGCCCCCGCCACTCCAAGTAATAAACTGACACCGGCCGTTGAAGCCCGTGAGAAACTGGGATGGAGACTGGGACTTACCGCTTACAGTTTTAAGAACAATACGCTCTTCGAGACCATTGATAAGGCTGCTTCAATTGGAATTCTCTACCTCGGGGGACTGAATGTTCAGCCCGTAAGTGATGAGATAAGGGGTAATTTTGATTATACCCTGAGCGAGGATGATCTGATTGCTGTGCGCAGGAAGTTTTTGTCGGCCGGCGTGACCCTGGTGAGCTATTATATACACGATATCCCCTCTGATGAGGAGGCCTGCAGGGAGATATTCGAGTTTGGCAGGAAAATGGGCATTGAAACCTTCATCTCCGAACCAGCACCGGAAGCACTGGATCTGATTGAAGAATATTGTGAGAAGTACCAAATCAAACTGGCCATTCACAATCATGGAAAGGATATCTCACCGGTATTCTGGGATCCTGAGAATCTGCTGAAGGTCTGCCGGGAACGCAGTCCATTGATAGGTGCATGCGGGGATCTTGCTTACTGGTCACGTTCGGGGATCAGTCCCCTGGGTGCAGTTAAGTTGCTCGGAGACAGGCTGATAACGGTACAAATGCATGACATGGATAAAGTGGGACCGCAGGGACATGATGTGGCCTGGGGGAAAGGAGCACTTGAGCTGAATGCCATCATCCGGCACCTCGGTGAGAGTGGTGTAAAACCTTCTATTTTCGGACTGGAATACTCGAGGGACTGGGACCAGGAACGGCCGGAGATAAAACAGAGTATTGAATACTTTAATGATGTTTGCCTCGGGATGGCTGGTGCACATCAGGCAGGTACTAACAAATAAAGATCTATGAAGATCCGGCAGAACAGGAGACAATTCCTCAAAAAATCAATGGCTGGTACTGCCGGAGCCCTTGTATTTCCAACTATTTTACCTGCCAGGGACTTTGCTGCACCGGAAAGAACCTTGCCCAACGATATGATAAATTTCGGTCTCATCGGGGTGGGCGAAATGGGCAGCGGCCACCTGCGGTCATTTATTGAATATGATGATATCCGTGTGAAAGCCGTATGTGATGTCAATTCGACAGATCGGGATCTGGCTGTTGAGTTTGCCAATAACCGGTACGGCAGCCAGGAGTGCACAGCATATAATTATTTCAGGGATTTACTTGCAAGGAAGGATATTGATGCCGTTCTGATTG
>DAOUVF010000251.1 GCA_030667765.1 Bacteroides sp. | reverse complement strand
TGATCGATAAATTTCTTTTATCTGATAACTACCATTATCATTATGAGGCATTGGATTACCTGATTTCGACTGGTTATGAGGGGCATCTCCATGAACTTGTCCGGATGTTGAATAACAGCGATCCCTTTGTTACCAGAATGACGGTCAGCCAGTTCCCACAAGCATGGCTGGAAAATGAACAATTCCAGTTAGCCATGACAGTGTTGATGGACCGTTTTGATTACCGTGCACAGGAGATATGGCTGGACAGAATGCAGGAAGTTCAGGTTACTGCTGCAACGTTGGAACTTGTGTGCGGTAAACTTGACCGGTTTAGTGAAAACCAATTACACCAGCTCCTGGTGCTTTGTGATAATAACCGGTCCAGACTGAACAATACCAGTGTTGCACAACTTGGGTCTTTGCTGGAACATGAACGTGTTACGGTTGCCCAGGGGACATACCAGATCCTTGAAAAACTTTCTGAAGAAAATAAGACCGCCAAAAAAATACTGAGACATTATGAAAAAAACCAGGACATATAAAATATCCCGGTTGATGGGGATAATCAGCGCATTATTGTTATTCACTTATGCTGTCCATGCCACTGACCATATCCTGGTGGAAGCAGAATCATTCAATGAAAAGGGTGGCTGGGTGATCGACCAGCAGTCTTTTGATATCCTGGGATCTTCCTACCTGCTGGCTCACGGGATGGGTGTGCCTGTATCGAATGCGGTAACGGAAATCAATGTCGACCGGACTGGAGATTATCATGTCTGGGTCAGGACAAAAGACTGGGCCCCCTTTCCCAGGGGACCCGGGAAGTTCAACCTGGTCATTGACGGGAAGAAGGTGGACAGAATATTCGGCTCTGACGGTTCGGATGAATGGCGCTGGTACCAAGGAGGGAAGGTAAGGCTGAACAACGGGTCAGTAAGCCTTGAGCTGGAGGACCTCACGGGTTTCGAAGGGCGATGTGATGCTGTCCTCCTGACCCTTGATCCGAAATTCAGTCCTCCCGACAGCAAGGCATCCCTGGAATCTTTGCGTGTTGAGCTGCTTGATTTCTTGTCGGAAACGGAAGATCTTATGCCATTCGATGTAGTGGTGGTAGGTGGCGGGATCGCCGGGATTACCACTGCTGTTCAATCTTCCCGCCTGGGTTTAAAGGTTGCACTGATCCAGAACAGGCCGGTACTGGGTGGCAATAACAGTTCGGAAATCAGGGTACACCTGATGGGGGACCTGGACAAGAACCACTACCCCAGGCTGGGGCGCATTGTCAGAGAACTGGACAATGGCGACCCTGAGAATGCCAATCCTGACGCCAGGGCTTATGGGGATAAGAGGAAACTTGAGGTGGTCATGGCCGAAAAAAACATATCACTCTTCCTTAGTACGCATGCACATGGGGTCGAAATGGAAGGGAACAGGATCGTGGCGGTCCTGGCCCGGAATATAGAGACAAACAAGGAGTATAGGTTCCGGGGGACTTTATTTGCGGATTGTACCGGTGATGGTACCCTGGGTTACCTGGCCGGGGCCGATTACCGCTTAGGCAGGGAAAGCCGGTCAGAAACAGGTGAAACCATGGCTCCTGAAGAGGCCGATGATTTTACCATGGGTTCATCCAACCTGTGGAACGCTGCTGAGGAGCCATTTCCCAGTGAATTCCCGGAAACACCCTGGGCCCTGCCTTTCAGTGATGAATATCATTGGGAGGGTACACGCTCCAGGTGGACCTGGGAAACAGGCTTTGGTAATTTCAATACGGTTTTGGATGCAGAGAAGATACGGGACCATAACTTCCGGGCCATTTACGGTAACTGGTCCTACCTGAAGAACCACAAAAAAGAGAAATATGCAAACTGGAAACTCAACTGGGTGGCTTATATCTCAGGTAAAAGGGAATCACGCCGGTTGCTGGGGGACCATATCCTCACCCAGCAGGATCTACAGGACCATGTGATCTACCCGGATGGAGTGGTTACAACCACCTGGAGCATCGACCTGCATTTCCCTGATTCTGTCAACAGTAAATATTTTCCGGGTGAGGAATTTATCAGCTGGTATGTACATCCCGAGATCAAGCCATACCCGGTTCCCTACCGATGTTTGTATTCCCGCAATATAGATAACCTGATGATGGCGGGCAGGAACATCTCTGTCACCCATGTGGCCCTCGGAACAATCCGGGTCATGCGGACCACGGGAATGATGGGAGAAGTACTGGGTCATGCGGCATACCTTTGCATCAAACACCAGACAGACCCCCGTGGTGTGTATGAAAAACACCTGGATGAGATGAAGGAAATGCTGGGTGATAAATTATTATTTAATCCTGAATAAAACTTACCAAACATGAAAAAAGCAACTTTCATTCTGGTCATCTGTTTCTTCTGGAATATATTTCCGACACAAGCGGAAGAGCGCAACATGTTGAGCCAATTGTACAATGAACAAGAAATCGAAGAACTTTTGTTACCCGGTAATAGCTGGATATCTTTCCCGGAATATGCTGACCGTGAAGCCTGGGAAGGGATCCCTGAAAATATTCGTAAAGAGATAATCCAGCACGGGGAAGAATCCCTCGATTTTGAGTGGGGAGTCGTTAAGGCAACCGATTTCCTGGAATATGTCAGGAGCGGGGACCGCAGAGCTATGCAAAATCCCTTTAGTGCCCGGAGGACAGCCCTCCAGAACCTGGTGTTGGCAGAACTGGCCGAAGGTGAGGGACGGTTCCTCGATCAGATCATCAATGGGATTTGGGCCCTGTCTGAGCAAACCACCTGGTCATATTCTGCTCATTTATCCCTTCAGGATGCCGGATCAGGTTTGCCCGATGTGGAGGAACCAATCATTGATCTGGCAGTGGGCGAAGTATCCAGCCTGTTTTCCTGGACCCATCATTTCCTGAAAGATGAATTAGACAAAGTCAATCCTCTGATAGCCAAGCGGATCCGGTATGAGATCCGGCACAAGGTACTGGATGTCTATGATAAACGGGAGGATTTCTGGTGGATGGGTTTCACGGGCAGGAGTGTCAATAACTGGAATGTATGGGTCAACCATAATATGCTTACAACCATCCTGCTTATGGAAGAGGACCCGGAGCGAAAGGCACGTAACATTTACAAGACCATGCGTTCAGTTGACAAGTTCATAGACTATTATGAACCTGACGGGGGATGTGACGAGGGACCGTCCTACTGGGGCCATGCCGGGGGAGCTCTCTTCGAATACCTTGAGATGCTTCATATGAGTACCGGCGGAAAGATCGATGTCTTTGACCGGGAGATGATTAAAAATATCGGCCGGTATATTTATCGAGCCCAGATCTCCTATCCTTATGTTATCAATTTTGCAGATGCCAGTGCCAGGTCAGGCAGCCGCCCCGGTATTGTATATCGATACGGGAGCGTTATCCAGGATCCTGTAATGCAGGCCTACGGTGCATTCCTGGCAGAAAAGGCAAGCTGGGAGGAAAACATTCCGGGTGGGAACCTGGAAGCTACTTTGATGAACCTGTTCCAGCTTTCCGAGATCAACCAGGCCGAAGCCAGGGAACCTTTGATCTCCGATTTCTACCTTCCCGACCTGCAGGTTTGCGGTGCAAGGGATACAGAAGGTTCTTCCGAGGGCTTTTTCTTTGCGGCCAAAGGAGGGCATAACCAGGAGAGCCACAATCATAATGATGTGGGCAATTTCATCCTCTATTACAACGGACAGCCCGCAATCATTGATGTGGGTGTCGGCACCTATACCCGTAAAACATTCAGCAGCCAAAGATATGAGATATGGACCATGCAATCGCAGTATCACAATGCCCCTACAATCAATGGCATCCAGCAAAAACCAGGGAAACAGTACAGTGCGAAAAATGTCGCCTTTGATAAAAAGGGCAATGAGATAAGGTTCCAGGCCGATGTCGCAGGGGCATACCCGGAGGAGGCAATGGTACAAAATTGGTACAGGACCTTCAGCTTCAAGCGCGGAAAGTCACTTACAGTCACGGAGGAATTCCGCCTGAAAAAGAAGCAGGGAGCAACATCGGTAAATTTTATGACCTGCCTTAAACCAGAAAAGGAATCAGATGGACTGCTACGGCTGAAGGGGGAGGGTTTTTCCCTGGTATTGAAATACAACGCAAAGAAGATAGATCTGAAGATAGAGGAAAAGCACATTGAGGACGCCAGGCTTAAAAATTACTGGGGTGAGTCCGTCTACCGCCTGGTTTTCATATACAAAAAGGATAAATTGAGTGATCAGGTAGATTTTATTATCACCGATCAATAACACAATAATAAACCCATGAATCGCCCCAGACATTTATTTGTACTGTTGCTTTTCCTTATATCAAACCTGGTATCGGGCCAGTATCAGTCATCAATTTTGCACTTCGATGACAATAACCGCCTGGTTTACCATTCTGATAAGGATGGCAACCGTATTCCGGACTTCAGTCATGCAGGTTATAAAAATGGAGAGATTGATATACCGGAACTGCCGGTAGTTTTGGAACTCGGCCCAATCCCAGGCGATAATACGGCTCATATACAATCCGCAATCGACCAGGTTTCGGGTCTGGCCCTGGATGAAAATGGGTTCAGGGGGGCTCTTTTACTTAAACCTGGACTGTATCCTGTTCATGGGGTCATTTATATAAAAAGCAGCGGTGTAGTACTCCGGGGATCAGGAGAGGGGGCCAGCTCAACTGACAACACCATTTTACAGGGAAAATATGATTCGCCCCACCAACGGACGCTTATTGTTATTGGCGGTAATGAAAAAACAAGGTGGAGAGATGAAGTACCCGGCTCACGGGTTAATATTGCAAGCGAATACATTCCGGCCGGAAGCCGTACCATTGAAGTTGAAGATGCATCAAATTTCTCAGAAGGTGATAATATGATCATCAGGCATCCCAGTACGAATGAATGGCTGGCCGCTGTGGATTATGG
>DAOUVF010000001.1 GCA_030667765.1 Bacteroides sp. | reverse complement strand
GCCGGGGATGGATAATAAAACCTGACCCGGAAAAAGACAAGGCCCTGAAATACGAAGATTGGAATACAATGAAAATCCGGGTCGTGGATGACAAGGTTACTACCTGGTTGAATGGTCAGGAGATGATCACATTAACAGATGACAAGATAGGTGAGGGATCTGGCAGTATAGCATTGCAAATTCATTCGGGTGGCGGAATAAAAGTCTCCTGGAGAAATATTAAAATTCAAACACTGGAATAATCGCAGATTAAAAGTCAGTTCATTTTCAACATTGCCTCATCAAGCGGTATAATTCTTCATTTAAAATCTGAAGTACCTCCCCAGTATTCAATGGTGATTTCTATTCTGGAATCATTGTGTTATGGATTGAGCCAGCAAAAGATCAATTGTATTAGAGCCAGTTTACCAGTTTATTTTGAATTTGCTCAATATATTGAGCAAATTGAAAATTATGTACGAACGTATTAATAAACAAATACTTGCAAAACGTATTAAATCTGAACCAAGACGTCATATACAGGTAGTATACGGTCCAAGACAGGTAGGTAAAACCACTTTAGTAAACCAATTTTCTGAACAGATTTCACTACCATATTATTATGCCTCTTCAGATGCAGTGTTTGCTGATCAGGTTTTTTGGTTGGAGCAACAATGGAATGCTGCCAGGGCAATGCTTACTGATTCTGGAAAGAATGAAGGTGTACTCGTTATAGACGAGATACAGAAAATACAGGGATGGAGTGAAATAGTAAAAAAACTATGGGATGAAGATACCCGGAATAAAACCGGACTGAAAGTGATTCTCCTTGGATCTTCCAGATTACTGATTCAGAGAGGATTAACGGAATCTTTGGCTGGAAGGTTTGAGACCCTCTATGTTGGACATTGGACATTTGCAGAAATGCAAGAGGCTTTTGGATTTACACCTGAACAATATGTATGGTATGGTGGATATCCTGGTGGAGCCGATTTGATTGCCGACGAGGAAAGATGGAAACAGTACATAAGGGAATCACTTATCGAAACAAGTATATTCAGGGACATACTGCTTCTTACAAGGGTGGATAAGCCTGCACTCATGAGAAGATTGTTTGAATTGGGGTGTACATTATCAGGTCAGATATTATCGTACAATAAAATTATGGGACAGTTGCAGGAAGCAGGAAATACTACTACCCTTGCCCATTATTTGAATTTACTGGATACGGCGGGATTAATTGGAGGTTTGGAGAAATACAGCCCGGCTATTATAAGACAACGTGCATCAAGTCCGAAATTTCAGGTTCATAACACAGCGCTTATATCTGCTCAGCAGATATCCGGAATGAATGTAATTGTCAACAGCCACGAAAATTGGGGCAGTTGGGTTGAATCTGCTATTGGAGCACATTTGCTCAACCATTCGATGACTCAGCATTACAAATTGTTTTACTGGAGACATGGTAACCATGAGGTTGATTTTATACTTGAATATGACGGCAGGATCATTGCGCTGGAGGTAAAAAGCGGTACCCCCGGTAAAACGCATGGTATGGATGCCTTTAGCAGAAAATTCAAACCTGAAAAATCAATTCTTGTCGGGGAGGGAGGCATACCCTGGCAGGAATTTCTGAGATTGAACCCTGTCAATCTTTTCTAGTTTGGATTAATCGCTTGTAACAAACTCTCCCCTGATTACATTGAATGAGTCATTTTCTTTTCTGCCTGTGAAGATCAGTGAGAAAGATTTTCCGTCTTCGCTAAGCCATTTATTGGAGAAGTTCCAGAAGAATGTGTTCAAAGGGATATGTCCTTCTCCCCATTTTCTCTGGTAGCATACGGTTGTCCATGGACCCCAGGGATTCGGGGCATCAAAAATGCCGATATTCCCACGGTGGGTTTCAGAATGTTCTGAAGTCAGCATGTAACGCTGCAGTCCCTCATTAAAACTTACATTTATACACCAGCCAACACCGTCCGGATTTTCAAAAACCGGCTTTCGCTGATTTATGTCTTTTGTCCAGACAGGTCGGCCATCCTCCATTCCTGCAAAAAAAGAATATGCATTCCGATCTAACACCTGATTCTTAGGAACCCTTGCCAGATCAATAAGTCCTGGTTTTTGACAGTTTAACCAATCCACTTTGTCCGGGTAATCATCAGACCCTTCATACGATTGAAATCGAATCAGATAACTATAAACATAGTCATCCTTCGCACCCTCATAGTTTTTGCCAAAATTACAGACCGTGGGCATCATAATTCCTTCTTTACGGGTAAAAGACCAATCGGTAAATTCCCAGGAAGCCCCATGATCTTTAGAATGGGCAATTTTAACTTCATCGAACTGGTCTTCTTTCGTATGGAACATTCCAACCCACATGTACAATACTGAATTGATACATACGATTCCATAACTTTTCCCAATTATATCATGCTCGTTTTCGGGATTATAACCTCCCCAGATATTGCTGGCCTGGTAACTGTGCCAGCTTCCTTCGATCCGGGCAATTCCTATGCTTGATCTCCCAATACTGTTGGTGCCCCCGAATCCACCTCCGTCTCCCCAAACAAGGTACTGATTGTCATCATCAGCCCAGGTTACCGGCCAGTTATCACTCCCGGAAGCCAATCTATTATGGAACGCCCAGTGAAATTTGATATCTTTTATCACTTCACTTTGTGGATATGGAGATTTCTGTCCCTGAACATATACAGAGAGGAAAAATGATGTTATTATGAGTAAGCAATATTTCATTATTCGATGGTTTACTGTTTAATTTTCCCACCCGGGCAGGGATACTGTAGCCTGGTAATTGGAATAATTTGATAGGGGATTCCTTTCGGGTTTGAATAGTTTTCCTGTTTTGGGACTGTCATCCTGTGAGTACACCCAGATCTTATGATGGTCCCATACAACAATTTCATCACGGCAATCACCGGTGATGTCAAGTACGGCATTGCACATGTCAGGGTGCCCGTCATCCGGAAAATCGAGCACCCTCCTGCCAAAGCCATCATAAATCCCACCCTCATCAACATTGGCATTGAGCACGAAAAATTCTTCACTCCTCCCGGTCCAGTTAACGGGCAGACACATGCTTCCATACTGGTTTGGTTCAATCGAAAGATAGGGTTCGCCATCTGCATCAAAAAAGTTGAGGATACCCTGGTTGCCCCAGAAATTGATAGAGACTGTTTCCAGGCCGGGCAGGTCATCCCGGAAATTAGCTACAGCAGGATTCTGTACATGTCCCAGGTAATGGTGTTTTATAATATTCCCGTTTATGTCAGCAAAGAATATTCCTTCATCGCTGGCGGAGCATAATATAACAGGTTCCTCATCCTCTTTATACCGGACAACAGCAATTCCATCAGCATGATCATCCAGCTCCTCATCCAGTGACCAGATAATAGAACCATCATCATCAATCATGCTGTAGCCGATGGCAACTTCATCTTTGCCGTCGCCGTCCACGTCATAAGCATATGGATAATGTCCGGTATTAATGAAGTTGTACCACAACAGCTGCAAATTGCTGTTGTATGCCCATACCCGCTTGTACCTGTCCTTGATGATGATATCTCCATCATATCCTTTTCCGCTCAGATCACAGAAAAATAAACAATCTCCCAGGATCCTGTCGAAGATATTCTGTCTTTCGTTTGGATCCTTGTTTGTAACCTTTGGGGTTGGGGTTTTATATAAGGTTTTTCCGGTACAGCCTTCAGCAACCACTATCTCAAAGTTCTTGCAGTAAATCACTTCATTTTTTCCGTCATTATTAATGTCGTGGATTTGAACCCCAACATCATTTGTCAACTCTGCATTGTCCCTGTCGGGTTTTCCAATCTGCCATAATCTCTCGCCATCAAAAGTCATCGCCGTCATACATCCAACCTCACTGTTGGCATCCCCGGGACCATGCCTTTTTACCTGGGTGACCAGAAAATCTGGTTCGCCATCCCCATCCAGGTCACCAAAGCGTAAATTCCTGCCTACACCAAATCCCTTTGTGTTAAGTTTTTTCCAGACCACCATACCAGGGATCTCTTCCTTGACTTTCCGAACTTCTTCTTCAAATTCCTTTTCCATAGATTCAAATTCCTCTTTTTCTTTTCGGGTACTTGTGACTTTTACCCAATTGTACTTAACAGGAACATCTGACACAAGAGCTACTTTACCATTTTTATATCTGTCATCATTTGCCTCAATAAGCACATCGCCTATGGTGCCGGTTAACTTGTTTCCCCTCGCAGAAAATTGCATGGTCATATTCTTGCCCGGTACAAGATTATATTCCTCTTCAGCCAATATTTCTTCATAAGGTTCATGAAAGGCCCTGGCATGATGAACATATCTAATTTGAGCCTTGCCATTGTCGAGACAGAATACATAATAACACCTGTCGTTTTGATACCGGGCAATGATGCCACTCATTTTTTCGTCGCTCTCAATATCCAGATTGACTGAAAGTTCATAATCTCCCCAAAAACGATTGCCTGCGCAGAGCATTGGATGAGTATAGGAACTGAAATCATTGATTACATCACACACCATTTGATTGTCACCTTCTGCATTTGCCCGAACTGACCAAGGCAGCATCCTATGCCAGGTAAAGGTAGAAACCTCCCATTTTCCTTTTGGGGCAGCCTCGTGCAGATAATGATACTCGGTATGTGCACCCACAGCAATAGAGTACGGGCCTCGTTTTATGTCATTAAAATCATCGAAAAAAAGTATTTCCTGGTTTGTGTGACACCCAGAAAATATTATAATAAAGAGTGTTAAGCAGCATAAATTAAAGTAATTATTTACTAATCTTGACATTTTGAATTGTTTATTAAGTTCCCAATATATTGTTAATCAGCATTCTCGACTATTCCAGATCTAGTAATCCTTAAATGGTCCGCGTGGTTCAGTATTGGCTATTTCTTGCTGCCATTCCTTGAACATATTATTTATCTCAGCAAATTTATCAGGCAGTAAATCAGTTAAATCCGTTTCTTCAGAAATATCCTTAGAAAGGTCATAAAAACCTTTTTCATCAATATTGTCTACCAGCTTCCAAATTCCAATGCGTACAGCAACCTTATCCCTGGCTTCCCAGTACATTTCCTGGCGTTCAAGATCTTTATCCTCTCCAGAGAGAACTGGCAGCATGTTAAAACCATCGAGGATCACGTCATCTGGTTCATCTAAACCCACAGCAGATATAATGGTCGGGAATATCTCCAGTGAACTAAGGAAATTATCGATAACCTGATCTCCAGGAATCTTTTCCGGCCACTTAATAATGCAAGGTACACGGATGCCACCTTCAAAAAAATTGCCTTTTCCTCCCTTGAGCGGATCATTGACACTACCACCACCACCGCCATTATCCGATAGAAATATGACCAGGGTATTGTCTGCCTTACCCGCATCTTCGATCACCTGCAGAATATTACCGATGGCATTATCCATATCAGTAATTGAAGCCATGGTACCCTGGCGCTTGTAATCACCTTTTTCGAATGCTTCCGGATACATATCGAGATATTCCTGGGTGGCCTGTACGGGGTACCGTGGATCCTCTTTATGCTGGTTTGATCCGTAATGCGGTGCGTTAAAAGGTAGATAGAGGAAAAACGGTTTGTCTATATTCTCTTTCAGAAATTTAATGGCTTCCCTCTCAAACAGATCAGTACAATATGTGCCTTTATCTTTTATGGTAGGTTGATTATCCTCGTACATGGAAGGTACTCCATATCGTTCATGTGTAAAGTAATCGACTCCGGTATTAACGAATCCGTAGTAACGGTTGAAACCTTGTTGCAGCGGCAAATACCGTTGCAATTGTCCCAGGTCCCATTTTCCAAAACATCCGTTTATGTATCCGGCTTCCTGAAGGAGTTCAGAAATTAATACCTCCCGCAAATCCATACCGAGAATTCGTTCCGATGAGATGCTGTATTCATATGACTGGTATAGATGTCCGTCATTGACCCTGTCGTTCCGGAAAAGATCATAGGTGCCGTTGCGTTGTGGATAACGTCCTGTTAACAGGCTTCCTCTTGAAGGAGTACAAAAAGAACAAGTAACATAAAAGTTGGTCAGTCGTACCCCTTCTGAAGCTATCCGGTCCAATGTAGGTGTTTTTACATCTGTCGCCCCATAACAGCCAAGGTCATGATATCCTTGATCATCGGAGATAATCAACACGATATTCGGGCGGCCAGCTTGCAGATTGGCATCTTTATCCGTTTGTTTCTGCTTGTTTGTACAACCATGGCCTACCAGTAAGAGTAAAGCCAGGAATTGCATGCTTTTTTTCATAATAGATCTTTTAAGGTTCTCGAAGTATATTATTATCAATTAAATTATCAGGGGCATCATCAATGATGATATGTTTACCCTTATCGGCGGTTATGGTATTGGATAAAAATTTATTATTCACTGGCGGATAAATATGCCTGAGGACTGAATCCAACATGGCGTGCTTCCCAACATTATTCAGGAGCCTGGTTGCGTCTTTTTTATCTCCTATTAATATACCACACTTCTTGGGTTCAAAAATGATATTCTTCTCAATAACACAGTTTGATACTGCAGTATAAAAAGCTGGTTCATATTCGACCCCCGTACCGTAAAGCAATAAAATGCCAACTTCAGTATTATTGATTTCATTATTATATACATGATGACTGGTACCACTCAGCCTTACGCCCATTATTCCTCCCTGGAATGTGTTTCCAGAAATTTCACATTCGTGGCCACCACGCATTACGATGGCACCTTTACAATTTCCAAAATGGTTGTTCCGGTATATATTGCCTGAGCATTTATTGCTGATTATTTCTGCTTCGCCATTGCATCGAATAAATGTATTATTCTCTACAGTTACTTCAGGCTTCGCAGTTCCATAGTTCACTGCATCCTGACCTACCTGCACAGATTCTGCACCGTTTCCATATTTATTCGGTGGGATGTTCATAAAAGTATTATGTGCTACGAGGGTTTTCGTCGGATATTCCTCACGAACCCGGACTGATACCAATTGCCCATCGGCAATATTATCGAAAGTACAATGGACAATATGGTTATTACTGCCATTCCCACTGACAGACACCATATGGTTGAATTGCTTCATGGCAGTATTGTTCTTAAAAATGCAGTTACTGATACTGGAATGGGAACATGAATCCAGCACAACGATGGGATATCTGAAATTTGTATTGCTAAATTCAATATTGGTAAGTTCAATATATTGCCCCTTAATTCGAAAAAAGGGATTTCCTGTAATGGAATCACTGAAAACCGTTGGTGCTTTTTTTGACCCCGAAATGACTATAGGATTATTTTCAGCACCGGATACATTTATGGTTGCTTCCCAATCCTTGAAAGTCCCGGACGATAAAAATATCGTATCACCTGGGCTTGCCTTTGCTAAGGCAGCATTAAATGCTTCTTTATCAGAAATATTCGAACTGATCTGCATTTTGCATCCGATGAATGCAAAAAATGTGATTATAATTAAATAAGCTTTTGGATTCATATGCCAACCCCAGTCCAGGATCTATAAATTTACATGAAATAGTTTAATTCTGGCGGGTCAACAATTCCTAACGGACTAATCAGCCATAAAATCACTGATCATTAGAGAAGTAAAAGGGGTTATTAGATATTCTGATTTTCGAGGTTGTAATCCTCTTCCAGGCGGATTATCTTCAGGGTAAGTTCATCAATCGATAAGACCTTCCATGTATATTCTGCTGTACCTCCCCAGTAATCAACGGTGATTTCTATGATGGAGTCATTTTCGGACCAGATACCGTCAAAATCTGCATATGAAATGGGTGGGGTCCCACACCATCCTGCATTTTTACGTTCGATAAAAGTTTTATCCTCTTTGAATGAAAAACTACATTCATTATCGACTAGTCCCTCAGATCTCTCAAAAGTGACAATTGAATCATTGTACTGCGGGTTGAACCAGCTTCCGATCAAATGATCAGTAGTGGCCGCTGCGTTTTCATTGTTTTTCTCACAGGCAATTATGGAGAGTGCAAACAAGACGATTAATAATCTGGCTACAGTCATCATACGACGTTGGTTTATTTATAGACGAAGTTTTTACCACAGAAGTTGCGTGTGGGAATTTCGTATGAACCTTGGTTTTACCTTTATTTGTAATGCTTCAATTCAAGCCTGTCACCCTCAATAACGGCGTAGGTGAAATTTTCAATCCAGTCCCCCAGGTAAAACAATTTACTCTTTTCGTTCAGGTCGAGGGTCAGGGGCAGATGGCGGTGCCCGAAAACAAAATAATCGAAGTGTTCTTCCTTTAATTTTTCACGGGCAAAACGAACAAGGTATTCCTTGTCGTCGCCCAGCCATTCTGTGGTGACGCCTTTGTCCGAGCGGCTTTTTTTGGACCAGCGATGGGCCAGGCCAGTGGCAAAGTTTGGATGGAGCCTGGCGAACATCCATTGCAGTATCTTGCTGGTAAACATGCCCTTCAGGATTTTATAGCCCGTTTGTCCGGGTCCCAGTCCGTCCCCATGGGCAATCAGGAATTTTTTCCCGCCATATTCCCTGGTAATGGGTTCCCTGTACACATTTACGCCAATTTCCTGTGGCAGGTAGTCAAAAACCCAGACGTCATGATTGCCTGTGAATAGATTGACAGTGACGCCTGCATCTGTGATCTCGGCAATCTTACCAAGGAAACGGGTAAATCCGCGTGGCACAACTTTTTTATATTCAAACCAGTAATCAAAAATATCCCCCAGAAGATAAATCTCCGATGCTTCGCCATATACCTCATCGAGCCACTTAACGACCAATTTTTCCCTTTCCATGCTTTCCTTCTGCGGGTACATGCCAAGGTGGAGATCGGAGATAAAAAATATTTTCTTTTGTGGTGCCAAGGTTTAGGATGGTTCGTTCAACAGTCTCTGTATATTTCGATCCAGGTCTATCCGGTTGAAGTTCTTTCCTACGATCTCGCCCTTCCTGTCAATCAGAAAGACAACAGGCAGTTCCTCGAGATTATAAATATGTGCCACACTGGATTCCGGATAACTTAATTCACTCACATTGACCCAGGGGAGTTCGTCGAACTGTATTGCATTAACCCATGATTCCCGTTCATTGTCAAAGGAAACCTGGTAAATTTCAAGTCCCCTGGAATGATAACTGCTATAAATCCCTTTCAGTGGGATATTATGAGATACACTTGCCCGGTCCCAGGATGCCCAGAAAGAAAGTAAGATTACTTTTCCTTTAAAGGAAGACAGGGCTATGGTATCGCCATTGGGGTCAGGCAGCCTGATTTCCGGAAACGTAGACTCAACAGTTTCTACAACTTGCCGCCACCGCTGGCTATAGAGGTTTTCTTCCAGGTTGGCAGCATCCCTTTTCAGTGCCTGTACATGCTCGGAGCCTGGCCAGATTGTATCGAGTGACTCGCTGGTGATCTTGACCAGCTGGATATCACGGTTCTCGTTGAGAACAAAGTTATTATCGTCAATTTTCTGATACAGAGTATAAATGGATGCCATGGAGGAAATGTGCTCAAGAATGAATTGTATGCTGTATCGTCGCTGACCTTGTATTATTTCATCATAAGATGCTGCCAGCTCCCGGGTAAATTCTTCATCCGCGTCAGGATTCTCCTGCAGGACCTTTCGAATGGAATCTACCTGCCGCTTTGTCACGGCGAGTGTTCTGTTCATTTCCAGAATGTATAGTGATTCCTCCGAACCATAAATCTCATAACCATTTATAAAATCCTGCATATCAGCCCGTATTTCCGCTGAGGTACCCGGTGTGAGCAGCAGGGGAATGATCTGCTGGTTACCTGTATGCAGATTGTAGAAGGTCGGATTTTCAATCCTGTCCTTCAGTCTGAAGCTGCCATCCTTTTTCAGCCTGACGGAATCAATCTGACGGATCTCACCAATTCCCTGTTCATCAAGATAGATCATGCCTTTGTCAGCGTTTTCGATAAAGCCGGTGATCTCAACCTTTTCGCCCCGGGAACAGGACAGTAGCAATAAAAGCGGCAATAGCCAGGAGAATTTTCTCATTTATCAGGGATTAAATATTTGTTTCAGTTCTTGTTCTAATATGCCGCCGCGCAGATTCCGGGCAACGATCCTTCCTCTCCTGTCAATCAGGTAGCTCGTCGGGATACCTTCGAGATTGTAAACAGGGACGACTATAGAATTCCAATATTGCAGATCGCTGACATGGACCCAGTTCAGTCCGTCATCTCTGATACCTTTCAGCCATGCATCGCGGGTCTTGTCCAGTGAAACCTGGTATATTTCGAATCCTTTGTCATGGTATTTCTCATAGACCTTAACCAGGTTGGGATTTTCCATGCGGCAGGGTGGACACCAAGAGGCCCAGAAATCCAATAAAACATAACTGCCCCTGAGAGATGAGAGAAGTATGGTATCACCGTCTGGATTGGGCAGGGCAATTTCCGGGACCGATGATCCTGCCTCGAGCCGGGCAGCGGACATTGATTCAAGCCGCTGTTTCTGTTTTAGTTCATCTACCTGCCGGTGAAGATCCTGGACAGCATCCGATTCGGGATACAATATGCCCATGGATGAGTCGACCATGGAAAAATATTTAAAATCATTTTCAGGATCCAGTACGAAATGCCTGGGACCGATCTGCTGATAAAGGGCCATCAGACTGGCCTGTGAGTGCAGGTTGTCTTCGATGAATGCGAAGGTATATTCACGATGCGACTCAAGAATACCATCGTATACAGAATCTAGTCCCACTTTAATCTCCAATAAATCCGGACTATGCACACTGTCTGTAAATATTCTGTTCAGCTGATATATCCGGGCCAGTACCTTATTCTGTTCCTCCGTCAACTCCCGGATCAGCCTGGAATCTTCCGAACCGGACACAGTATATGTACTGGTCAATGCCTGGGCATCTCCCTCTATGGTGATCTTATCACCTTTAGCGGCCAGGATATAAATAAAGCTCTCCGGCTGTGTATGAATTGCATAGAACCTGTTTTCCGGAAGCTGGCCATTCAGTTCGAAGCCACCAGCATCATTTATCAGGGTGGAATCGACATGGATCATCTCCGTGCTGGTCATCTCCTTGAGATAAATCATCATTCCTTCCCCCTTATCCAGGTTACCGGAGATTTTGAATGTACTTTTTTCACCATTGCAGGATAGTAGAAGGACAAGAATACCTGTCAGCCAAAAGTTTTTATTCATCTTCTTTACGTTTATCCAATTCTTGCATGATCATTCTATTTGACAGTGAAGGATCCGCCTTGCCTCCGGTGGATTTCATGACTTCTCCCATAAATAACCCGACCAGGCCTTTCTTTCCATTGTGATATTCCCTGATTTTTTCAGGATATTTATCTAACGCTGCATGGACATGTTTCATTATGGCCTCCGTACCTGATTCCTGGATGAGGTCCAGCTGTTTTGCCAGTGCCATGGGATTAGCATCCGGCTGCCGGATCAGTTCAGGGAATATCTTTTGCTGGGCGGCTGTATAGCTGACTTTGCCCTCATTGGCCAGGGCCAGCAGGGATGCCAGTTTTTCAGGTGACAGGGGGAAATCATCCATCCGGGTATGATTTTCCTTTAGCCATGATTTAACCGGTCCCAGTATCCAGTTGGCAGCCGTCTTTTGTTCTCCTGTCTGATCAGCAAGTGCTTCAAAATACCTAGCCTGCTCCGGTGATTCAACCAGGACACCAGCATCCTGTTCTGATAAATGATATTCAGTGGTATACCGTAAGAAAAGCTCCTGTGGAAGTGCTGGCAAGTCCGACAGGATTTCTGATACCCATTTTTGGTCAATGATAATGGGATTTAAATCCGGTTCCGGGAAATACCGGTAATCTTCTGCCTCTTCCTTGCTTCGCAACGGGAACGTAAGATTTTTCTGGTCATCATAACTGACGGTTTGCTGGACCACCTTCCCTCCCTCATCGAGTAATGCTATCTGTCTTTTAATTTCATATTCGATTGCCTTCCTGACATTCGACATGCTGTTAAGGTTTTTGATCTCTGTGCGGGTACCCAGTTTAGTCTCGCTCTTTTTTTCTGACCGATACATTGGCATCACATCTAAGGCTGCCTTCCTCCATATTGCCATCACAGATGTTCAGGTGCCGGACCAGCCTTCGGACCTCCCCCAGGTATGACTGTGCTTCCTCTCCACTTCGAAGGTCAGGTTCAGATACGATTTCAAGCAAGGGGACCCCCGCCCTGTTCAGGTCGATCAGGCTGGCATCGGGTTGCTGGTCATGAAGGCTTTTGCCGGCATCTTCTTCAATATGGATACGGATCAAACGGATCTTTTTATTTCCGGAAGGCATACGGATATGGATATACCCGCCCTCGCAAATGGGAGCCTCATGCTGGGAGATCTGGTATCCTTTGGGCAGGTCGGTATAAAAGTAATTCTTGCGGGTAAAGGCCAGGGAAGGAGCGATCTTAGACCGGGTGGCTAATCCAAGCCTGATGGCATATTCAACTACCTTTCCATTGAGCCTGGGAAGACTTCCCGGATGTCCAAGCGAAATGACCGATGTATGTTGATTGGGTTCAGCGCCGAACTGGTTGGGGTCAGAACAAAACAATTTACTCTCTGTACTCAACTGGGCATGGACTTCCAGGCCGATTACCGCCTCGTATGAATTTGCCTTTTTCACCAATCCTGCGAAGATACATATTTCTAAATCCACATCGTGAAAAAAAAATAACGAAAAATTTATTAAAAAGGCTGTCCGGGCATTGTTATATTAATATGAATTTCAGATATTTGTTAGCTTTTTTTGATAATCTCAAAGCAATTTATTAACTTGTTGAATAATAGGGTTTTGTAGAATCATACACATACGATGAGCTATATAAAATTTGATAAAAGCCAGCTGATCAACCTGGAGTATTCCCTGAACCGGGAAATCATCCGGTCAAACCGGGCCGGATCATACGCCAGTATGACCATTGTAGGATGCAATACAAGGAAATACCATGGCCTGCTGGTTTGTCCCCTGGAACAGTTCAAAGGAGAAAAACATGTTTTGCTATCCTCACTGGATGCAACCATTGTTGAGAAAGACCAGGAGTTTAATCTGGGGATCCATAAATATGAAGGGGATAATTTTGTGCCGAAAGGGCATAAATATGTCCGGGATTTCGAAGCGGAAACCATTGCCCGCACTACATACCGTGTTGGGAGTGTGGTGCTGGTCAGGACAAGTCTCCTGGTGGAGAGGGAACAGCAGATCCTTATGAAATATCAGCTGGTGGAGAGCCAGGGGCCGATCAGGATGAGATTCCGTCCCTTCCTGGCCTTCAGGAATGCACACACCCTGAGTAAGTCAAACCTCTATGCCAATACGAAAGTAAGAAAGACAGCCAATGGCGTGGTCTCAAAGCTGTACGAGGGATATCCGAGCCTGTATATGCAATTCTCAAAGAAACTTGAATATGTGCACGTTCCGGATTGGTATTATAACATCGAATACCCTCAGGAAATGGAACGGGGATATGCATACAAGGAAGACCTGTTCGTGCCTGGCTATTTTGAACTGGGAATGAAGGAGGGCGAGACCATCATCTTCTCGGCAAGCACCAGGGAAGCAGCTACAGCAAGTCTCAAGAGGAAGTACACCAGTGAGTTGTCCAAGCGAATCCCACGCACAAGTTTCTATAATAGCCTGATAAATTCTGCACAGCAATTCATTGTAAGACAAGATCGTAAAACGGAAGTTGTTGCAGGATTTCCGTGGTTCGGCACATGGGGACGTGACACCTTTATCGCCTTACCGGGACTGACCATCGCAATCCGTGATCCGGAATCTTTCATCTCTGTGGCCGATACCATGGTGAAAAAATTAAAAAACGGATTATTCCCGAATATGGGTACCGACGATGATCCAGCATTTAATTCAGTAGACGCACCCCTCTGGTTCATCTGGGCATTGCAGCAATTTCACAAATATAATCCTGAGTATGACCTGTGGAAAAGATACGGGAAACATATCAAGCATATCCTCCACCATTTCAGGGCAGGCACCCTTTTCAATATCCATATGCAGGAGAATGGACTGATCCATGCCGGCGAGGAATTTAAAGCACTCACCTGGATGGATGCGGTGGTATATGACAGTCCGGTTACCCAGCGGGATGGAAACCCGGTGGAGATATCGGCACTCTGGTATAACAGTATTCGTTTTGCCCTGGAACTGGCCGAAAAAACAGGGGAGAAGAAATTCATTGATGAATGGAAGGATATACCCGCCATGATCGAAGAATCATTTGTCCCTGTATTCTGGTACGAGGAAGGTGGCTACCTGGCTGATTGCGTGAAAAATGGGGTACAGGATATCTCCGTCAGGCCAAATCAGATCATTGCTGCTGCCATGGATCATTCCCCGCTCAGTACAGAGATGAAAAAATCAATACTTGATGTTGTCGAGGGAGAATTGTTGACCCCCAAAGGATTACGGACCCTTTCACCAAAGAATCCTTTATATAAGGGAATTTATGAGGGGAAACAGGAGATCAGGGATGAGGCTTATCATCAGGGAACGGTCTGGCCATGGTTGCTTGAACATTTCTGTGCCACCTACCTGAAGATCCACAAAACAACCGGCTTATCCCTCGTAAAAAAATTGTATTACGGATTTGAAGAAGATATGAATATGAATGGGATTGGATCTGTCTCCGAAATCTATGACGGGGATCCTCCACATAAAGGAAAGGGTGCCATCTCCCAGGCCTGGAGCGTCGCTGCCCTGTTACGCATCAGGAGGATGATCAAGAATTACAGTACAGAAAATGAATAAATCCTCCAGTATATGAGAGTATTAATGTTCGGTTGGGAATTTCCTCCCCACATATCTGGTGGCCTCGGCACGGCTTGTTATGGCCTGACCAAAGGATTATCATATTTTGATGATATGGACATCCTGTTCGTAGTACCGAAGGCATTTGGTGATGAGGATCAGTCCAAACTACGTCTTATCGGTGCAAACGACATAGTACTTAGTGAACAAAACATCCATTACCAGGATCTTATGAAAAAGATCAGGTTCATGGAGGTTAATTCAAACATTATTCCTTATACCGATCCGGAGGAATATTTTAATTTGCTGGAGCAGGATAAAAGCGGGAAGAAGCAGTTTGTTAATGTGCGTTTCAGCGGTAAGTTAGAGTTCACAGGAGGATATGGCGTGAATTTATACCAGGAGATTGCCAATTATGCAGCTGTAGCAACTGACATTGCAGCTGCCCAGGATTTTGATGTCATCCATTCACATGACTGGCTTACTTACCCGGCCGGGATGGCGGCCAAACAGGTATCCGGCAAGCCACTGGTGGTACATGTTCATGCTACTGATTTTGACCGGAGTGGCGGGAATGTGAATCCAGGGGTTTATGAGATGGAAAAAAGGGGCATGGAAGCTGCCGATAAGGTTATTACTGTCAGCAATCTGACCCGGAATACCGTGATCCATAATTACGGGATAGCTGCCGATAAGGTTGTGACAGTGTATAATGCGGTAGATCCTGTGGTTCAGCAGGAAAATATCATTGTAAAGAAGGGTTTCGACGAGAAGATCGTCACTTTCCTGGGCAGGATAACCATGCAAAAGGGACCTGAATACTTCATCGAGGTGGCCAAAAAAGTCCTGCAGAAAATGGACAATGTCCGTTTCGTGATGGCAGGCAGTGGCGATATGATGATCAGGATGATCTGGCATGCGACCTCCCTTCGGATCATGGATAAATTTCACTTCACAGGATTTCTGAGGGGGGATGATGTTTACAGGATGTTCTCCCTGACTGACGTTTACGTAATGCCTTCGGTATCTGAACCTTTTGGGATTTCTCCACTGGAAGCGATGCAGTCAAATGTTCCGGTCATTATATCCCATCAGTCAGGCGTTGCTGAGATCCTGAAACATGCCATTAAGGTCGATTTCTGGGATATAGATGCCATGTCGGATGCCATCTATGGAATTCTGAATTATGAAGCTTTATCCATGACCTTCAAGAAATATGGGAAAGAAGAAGTGGATAATCTGAAATGGGAAAATTCGGCCAGGAAGGTCAGGGAAGTTTATACAAACTTAGTGTAAAAAATTAATCATGATATAATGAGAACAATTTGTCTGTATTTCCAGGTTCATCAACCCTTCCGTTTTAGGAGGTACCGTTTTTTTGATATCGGTAATGAACATTATTATTATGACGATTATTCCAATGAAAGTATCCTCAGGAAGGTGGCGGATAAATGTTACCTCCCGGCCAACAAGATATTACTTGACCTGATCCGGAAATTTGACGGGAAGTTCAAAATTGCCATGTCCATTTCAGGCATTGCCATCGACCAGATGGAACTCTATTCCCCGGAGGTACTGGAGAGTTTCAGGAAACTGGCAAAAACAGGTTGTGTGGAATTCCTTGCAGAGACCAATGCCCATTCTTTGGTGGCCCTGAAGGATGAAGATGAATTCAGATCCCAGGTGGCAGAACATGTTGGAAAAATTGAGAAGCATTTTGGACAGATCCCGACAGTTTTCAGAAATACAGAGCTTATCTACTCTGATGATATTGGTGCTATGGTATCGCGCATGGGCTACAAGGCCATGCTGACAGAAGGGGCAAAACATATACTTGGCTGGAAGAGCCCGAATTACCTGTATTGCAACGCAATTAATCCCAAATTAAAGCTGCTGCTTAAGAATTTCAAGCTGAGTGATGATATTGCCTTCCGCTTCTCCAATAAGGGATGGGAAGAATATCCATTGACGGCAGAAAAATACGTATCCTGGTTAAATCAGACCGGAAAGGATGAAGAAACAGTTAATCTGTTCATGGATTACGAAACGTTCGGTGAACACCAGTGGGAGGAAACCGGCATCTTTGAGTTCCTGAAAGCTTTGCCTGAGACTGTATTTGCAAACTCAGATTTTACTTTCAGTACACCATCAGAGGTGGCCGGCAACCTGCAGGTCATCTCTGCAGTGCAGGTCCCACATCCCATCTCCTGGGCAGATGAAGAAAGGGACCTGACTGCCTGGCTGGGTAATGAATTGCAGGAAGAAGCGTTTAACCGGCTCTATGACCTGAGGGATAAACTGAAAAAAGTTGAGGATCCGGTACTTAAAAAAGACTGGGATTATCTCCAGGTCAGTGACCACTTCTACTATATGTGCACAAAGTTCTTCTCGGATGGTGCGGTACATTCCTATTTCAATCCGTATGATACACCCTATGATGCGTTCATTAACTACATGAATGTACTCAGTGATTTTACCCTGCGTGTGAATGCAGTTGTTCCCCAGACTGGTGTGGAACAGGAGATCTCGAACCTGACAGGGATCATAGAGGAAAAGGAAAGCATAATCAGCAGGTATGAAGAAGAGATCTATGAGCTGAATAAACAATTGTTATTATCCGGCCGGGAGCATAGTACTACAAAAAAAACAGCCGCAAAGAAACCATCCGCCGTGGAAACGAATGCCAAAAAGACAAGTGCCAAAAAGACGGCAACCAAAGTTACGGCGAAGAGCAGGAAAAAAGCAGATCCGGGGAGCGGTAAATCTACAACTGAGACAAAAACCAGGAAGCGGAAAGCTTAGCAATCAATCAGGATCCTGATAAAATTCTCATCATTTAATCTATCATTTGAAATAATATGGCAAAGAAATATCTGACTCCGGACTATCTGTTTGAGGTAAGCTGGGAGGTTTGTAATAAAGTAGGGGGCATACATACAGTAATATCAACCAAGGCAAAATCACTGCAGGCTGAACTACAGAACAGACATATCCTGATCGGTCCGGATGTATGGCGGGATTCAGGAGAAAATCCTGAATTTGAGGAGGATAAAATGCTCTTCCATGCATGGAAACAGCATGCCCTGGGGGAGGGTCTGAGGATCAAGGTTGGCAGGTGGAAAATCGCCGGCAGGCCCATCGCCATCATCCTTGATTTTACCACTTTCATGGGAATGAAGGATGAGATTTTCAGTAAACTCTGGGAGAGCTTTCAGCTGGATTCGATATCGGGCCAGTGGGATTACATAGAACCATGTCTTTTTGGATATGCGGCCGGCAAGGTCATTGAAAGCTATACCGGGTTCTATCTCAATACCCGGACGCGAGTGGTTGCCCAGTTCCATGAATGGATGACCGGGGCGGGTGTACTCTACCTGAATGAACTACGTCCCCAGATTGCTACTACTTTTACTACACATGCCACAGTCATCGGGAGATCCATTGCCGGGAACCAGCTCCCTCTCTATGGAAGACTCGAAGAGTATGACGGGGATGATAAATCCAATGATTTCAATGTTGTGTCAAAGCAATCTCTCGAGAAACTCGCTGCAGCAAAGGCAGATGCATTTACCACCGTTAGCAAGTTAACATCGAGGGAGTGTACCCAGTTCCTGAAGAAAGAAGTAAGTGTTGTCACACCGAATGGATTTGAGGATTCATTCGTTCCCGAAGAAGCTGAGTTTAAAAAGAAAAGAGGGAAGGCCAGGGATTTGCTGATGGAGGTAGCCGGACTTGTAAGCCATCAATCCCTCGGGGAGGATGCACTTTTGATCGCCACCAGTGGCAGGTATGAATTCCGGAACAAGGGATTGGATGTATTCATAGATGCACTTTCCAAAGTAAATCATTCCGATAAGGTAAACCGGGATATTGTTGTTTTCGTTTTGATCCCGGCCCATCATTATGGTCCCCGAAAAGAGCTGGTGGATGCAATGAAAGAAAAGAAACCACTGGATCCCCAGGAGATCTGCTGCCTGACGCATCATCTTCACGATCCGGAATATGATCCCATCCTGGGCAAGATCAGGGAAAATAATCTGGCAAATAAGGATGGCAACAGGGTCAAAATTGTGTTTGTACCTTCTTATTTGCATGGAAATGACGGGATATTCAACCTTCCGTACTATGATTTGCTGATCGGATTTGACCTGACGGTATTTGCTTCCTATTATGAACCCTGGGGGTATACCCCTCTGGAGAGTCTGGCTTTTAGCATACCCAGCGTAACTACTACCCTGGCCGGGTTTGGCTTGTGGGTGAAGGAGGAATACGGGGAAGTAAAGCACGGGATAGCCGTTGTCGAAAGGGATGATGATAATTACTCGGAAACTGTTGATGGGATAGCAAAAGCCATTATTTCCACCGCAGGACTCGGAAAGGCAGCTTATGAAAATGCCAGGAAAGAGGCGTGGGAAATATCCAGGATTGCCCTCTGGGAGAACCTGGTGGAGTATTACTGGCAGGCTTATGGTATCGCGCTTGATAAGGCAAGGCGACGCACCAACCTGTTTTTTGACAAGGAAAGGCCCGAATATATCAGTGAGAAAATTACGGCAGAACAGCCTGACTGGAAAAAGTTTGAGGTCCGGGAAAATATCCCCGAGAAACTCAGTCCCCTTGAAGATATAGCGATGAATCTGTACTGGTCATGGGACGAGGAAGCAACAGCATTTTTCCAGTCTATAGATCCGGATCTTTGGGAGGAATCAAACCATAATCCCATCCTGGCAGCAAGGAGTTTACCCCTGAGCCGGTTCAAGGAGCTTGAGGAGGATAAGGGATTTATCCGGGAAATGAACAGGATCCATAAAAAATGCAAGGCATATGTAGAGCTGAAAAAGGAGGCTGTGGGACCCGCCATTGCGTATTTCAGCATGGAATACGGCATCCATGATTCGCTGAAGACTTATTCCGGGGGACTCGGACTACTGGCAGGTGATTATTTAAAAGAGGCGAGTGACTATAACCGGAATCTAGTTGGCGTGGGACTGTTATACCGGTATGGTTATTTTACCCAGATCGTCTCCGCAAGCGGGGAACAGATTTCAGCCAATACACCGCAGGATTTCTCCCGGATACCTGCCCGGCAGGTCAGGGATGAGCATGGCAACTGGCAAACCATCAGTATACAAATGCCTGGCCGGACCATGAAAGCAAGGATCTGGCGGGTAGATGTGGGGCGGGTTGAATTATACCTGATGGATACAGATTTTGAGGAGAATATTGAACAGGACAGGAGTGTAACCCACCATCTTTATGGAGGAGATCTTGAAAACAGGTTCAAGCAGGAATTGCTGCTGGGAGTGGGCGGGATCCGTCTGCTGCAGACCCTGGGAATTGAACCGGATCTTTACCATTGCAACGAAGGGCATGCCGCATTTATCGGGCTGGAACGCCTTCGTGCATTGATCAGTGAGGAAAATCGTTCTTACCCTGACGCACTGGAACTGGTCAGGGCCACTACACTCTACACCACACATACACCTGTTCCGGCGGGACATGATAGTTTTGATGAAGGACTGGTACGGATGTATATGTCCCATTACCCTGACCGGCTGAACATTTCCTGGGAGCAGTTCATTGGGCTCGGACGCTTGCATCCGGAAGATAACCATGAAAAGTTCTCCATGAGTTACCTGGCGATTAATCTATCCCAGGAAGTCAATGGAGTAAGCCGTTTACACGGGAAAGTGACCCAGCATATGTTCAGGGATCTCTGGAAAGGATATAACCCGGATGAACTGCATATAGGATATGTCACCAACGGTGTCCATTTTCCTACGTGGACTGCCCCGGAATGGAGAGATCTGTACAGGAAGTATTTTGGACATGATTTTCTGGAAAATCAATCTGATCTGAATCGGTGGCAAAAAATCTACGACGTGGATGACAAGGAAATATGGGATCTTCGCAACAGTCTGCGTGATAAGATGATACTGCATATCAAGTCCAGGATTAAGAAGGCTGCTGTCAAAAGACTGGAAGATCCCAGGATCATCATGGAGGTTGAGGAACGCCTGAGCAGTGAGGTACTCACCATAGGTTTTGCCAGGAGATTTGCCACCTATAAGCGGGCCAATCTTCTCTTCCGTGACCCGGAGCGACTGGCCAGGATTATAAATGATCCGGAAAGGCCGGTACAAATCATTTTTGCAGGAAAAGCACATCCCAATGACAAAGCCGGCCAGGATTTGATAAAATTTATCGTTGAGACATCAAAGCGGCCCGAATTCATAGGCAGGATACTATTCCTCCAAAATTATGATATCAGCCTGGCACAAAAGCTTGTGCAGGGAGTAGATATTTGGCTTAATACACCCACCAGGCCACTTGAGGCATCAGGCACCAGCGGGGAAAAAGCCATCATGAACGGAAGCCTACATTTAAGCGTATTGGATGGCTGGTGGGCAGAGGGGTACAGGGAAGGTGCAGGATGGGCCCTGCCTGAACAGCGGACCTATGATAACCAGCATTACCAGGATGAAATGGATGCAGAAACCATCTATTCATTACTGGAAAATGAGATCACGCAGATGTTTTACAGGCAGAGGACCAATGATGTTCCCCTTGAATGGATCTCTTACATAAAAAACTCCATTGCCCGGGTAGCACCAAACTTTACAATGAACCGCATGTTCATCGATTATGAAGAAAAGTTTTATAATAAACTTTACAAACGGGCGGAAAAGATGAAGGCCGGTGACCTGGCCATGATAAGGGACCTGAGTTCCTGGAAAAGATTTGTTTTAAGGCATTGGGAGGGTATCAATATAGTCGGGTTCAGGCATCCGGACATTTCACGCGAGCTTGTCTCACTTGGAGACACCTACAGGGCTGAGGTAGTTCTCGAACTAAACGAACTGCATCCTTCCGATATCGGTGTTGAGATCGTAATACCCGATTTTAGTTATGGGGAGGATTTGGAGACCATAACTTATTCAAAGGAGTTTGACCTTGTCAAACAGGAAAACGGGCAGGCCTTTTACGGCATTGAAGTTAGCCCGGCCCGGTCAGGTGTTTTAAATTACGGGATAAGGATATTTCCCAAGAATGTAAACCTGCCTCACAGGCAGGATTTTGCACTGGTAAAATGGGCATGACCGGCTTTATTGTTCCGGGCCGTTACTGGTGGACCCTTTTATGGGGTAGTTTCTTTAATACCAGGGCTGAACGTGCAGGAATATACAGTTTTAGCATGTGCCTGGGGGAGGTATGTTGATCGGGATGTGCGTAATAAGTCATATTAGCATCTACCAGTCCCTGGCCACCATAATTCACACTGTCGGTATTGAGCCTGATCTGGAATTTACCGGGATCAACGGGGAATCCATAGTCACTGAATGATTTAACAGGATTAAAATTTAATACGAGTAAAAGATCTCCCCTTCCAAATATAAGGATCTGGTCGCCGGGGTTCTCTAATAGTAAATAAGGCCATTTATGTGTAAGGATCTTTTCCTCCCTGAACAGGTGGATCATATCCCGGTCGAACCTGCTTAAGAACTTATACCTGAGATCCGGATGATCGACCAGCGACCATTGCCGCCTTGCATACTTATATGACCAGTTATTTCCTTCACGCGGAAAATCGATCCATTCAGGATGTCCGAATTCATTGCCCATGAAATTCAGGTATCCTCCGCCACAGGTAGCAAAGGTGACCAGGCGGATCATCTTATGCAGGGCAATCCCCCGCTCAATGACCAGGTTATTGCTCCCGAGGTTCATGCTGTCATACATTTCCTTATCCAAAAGCCTGAATATGATCGTTTTGTCTCCCACCAGCGCCTGATCATGTGATTCCGCATAGCCGATGGTAAGCTCATCGTCCCGTCTACTGGTGAGTTCACGATAGATTTCACTGACATTCCATTGTTCGTCGGATTTTTCTTTCAGGATCTTGATCCAGTAGTCAGGTGTCCCCATGGCCATCCTGTAATCAAAACCAAATCCACCCGATTCCAGAGGGGCTCCCAGTCCGGGCATTCCGCTCATCTCTTCTGCAACCGTGACCGAGTCTCCATGGACTTCCTTTATCAGTTTATTAGCCAGCATCAGGTAGCTTATTGCATCCTCATCCTGCTGCCCGTCAAAGTACATCTCGTAACTTATAAAATCCCTGGACAGGCCATGATCATAATAAAGCATGCTTGTGATCCCGTCGAAACGGAAACCATCGAAACGGTATTCTTCAAGCCAGTACCGGCAGTTGGATAGCAGGAAGTGGAGCACTTCGTTTTTGCTATAATTGAAGCAGAGGGAGTCCCACGCAATATGTTCTCTTCTCGGACCGTCATGGAAATATTGCCAGTGTGTGCCATCAAATCGTCCAAGCCCTTCCACCTCGTTTTTAACAGCATGGGAATGGACCAGGTCCATTATCATCGCGATACCCATGCCATGGGCCTCATCAATCAGTTCTTTCAACTCTTCAGGGGTGCCGAAGCGCGAAGAGGCAGCAAAAAAACTGGAAACATGGTAGCCGAATGATCCATAATAAGGATGTTCCTGTATGGCCATTAGCTGTATCATGTTATAACCGCCGGCTGCAATTCGTGGCAGGACATTTTCGCGGAATTCCCTGTAGGAGGAGATCTTTTCTTCCTCCGATGACATGCCCAGGTGTGCTTCATAGATCAGTGGAGGGGATTTTCGGGCAGGCATCCATTTGTTTTTAAATGAATATTGTTGATCCGGATGCCAGACCTGGGCATTGAAGATCAAGGTATCCGGGTCCTGTATGACCCGGTTTATCCATGCCGGTATACGATCACCCCGCCCCTCAGCCCAATGCATGGACAGCCTGAACAGATCACCATGCTTAATGCTGTCAGCGGGCAGCATTAGTTCCCAGTTTCCATTGGTGGTGGACTTCAATTCCCATTCCGGAGATTCTTCCCAGCCGGTAAACTCACCGACCAGAAATATCCTGGTGGCATTGGGGGCCCATTCGCGGAAGACCCATTGCTTATCCAAACGGTGCAGGCCATAGTATAAATGTCCTGAAGCAAAAGCTGCAAGGCTGTCCGGGAATAGTTCAGCTTCCTTCTGCCTGGCACGGTTCATACGGTCTTTTATGACTGCCTCAAAAGGACTAAGCCAGGGATCATTTTTTACAATATCAGGGGTTTCCATAATGTGGGTCAATGACTTTGAAAATTAACCAAATTGCCTGATTAAACCAAAGCTGCTTGCCGGGTTCACCATTTTATGCTTATTTTGGCAAATCTTTCAGGCGCCATGATGATCCACAACGATATATCATCCATTGCAATCCCCCGTCCTGTACTTACCGTTGGCATATTTGACGGGGTACACCTGGGACACCGTTATTTTCTTGAAAAGTTGAATGAGCGGGCCACACAACTCGATGGAGAATCAGTAGTGCTTACCCTCTGGCCACATCCACGGATGGTACTGAACCAGGAAGGCAATCATTTTAAATTGCTGAATACGCTGGAAGAGAAGAAGAAACTGCTGGATCAGGCGGGACTTGATCACCTGATCATCATTCCTTTTACCACGGAACTCAGCCGGCTTTCATCATGTGATTTTATCCGTGAAATACTGGTTGAAAAGTACAGGATCTCCCATCTCGTTGTTGGCTATAATCATCGCTTTGGGCGCGACAGGGAGGGGGATTTTGAAAATTTGAAAGATTGTGCAGGGCAGTATGCATTCGGAATTGAACAAATGGAAGCCTTTCAGACAGCATCCGGTAGGATAAGTTCAACCGGGATCAGGGATTTTTTGCTGAGGGGCGAAATCCGGCGGGCAAACAGTATGCTGGGATGGGACTATGGATTTTCAGGCAATGTGGTCGGGGGAAGCAGGCTTGGCAGATCCATAGGTTTCCCTACTGCCAATATCACCATGGATGAGGATTATAAATTAATGCCAGCCGATGGCGTTTATGCTGTTAAAGCTGAACTGAAAGGATCATGGTACAGGGGAATGATGAATATGGGAAGCAGGCCAACGGTTAATGATGATCCCGGACTTAAAACCATAGAGGTGCATTTGTTTGATTTTGACAGGAATATATATAGTGAAAGGATACGGATAAGCTATGTAGCCCGTATCAGGGATGAACAGAAGTTCCAGGGTATTGACGCCCTGAAACTGCAGCTTGGGAAGGACCGTAAGAAGGCTCTCGGGATTTTTGAAGGAACAGCCACAGACTTTGGTGAATAAAGCAGGTCCCGGCCAGTTAATCCACGGATTTGAGTAACTTTGTCGGGATTTAAAGTAAAAATAATTGCAATGAAAACAATGGAAGATAGAGTAGAGGTAAGTACATATAAAGTACAGGACATAAGCCTGGCTGAATTTGGCCGGAAAGAGATAGAGATTGCTGAGAAAGAGATGCCCGGATTGATGGCAATTCGTAGCAAGTTTACCGCAGAGCAACCACTGAAGGGGGCCCGGATCACGGGATCACTTCATATGACCGTACAAACAGCCGTCCTTATTGAGACTCTTGTCAAGCTAGGCGCAGATGTCAGATGGGCCAGCTGTAATATTTTCTCCACCCAGGATCATGCTGCGGCTGCCATCGCTGCGGCCGGGATTCCTGTATTTGCATGGAAAGGCGAGACCCTGGAAGAATACTGGTGGTGTACGGAACAGGCACTCACTTTCCCCGGGGGAATGGGACCAAACCTGATCGTTGATGATGGTGGAGATGCCACATTGATGGTCCACATGGGGTATAAAGCCGAAAAAGATTCCACTTTACTCGATAAACAACCCGGCAACCGGGAAGAGGAAGTAATCCTGAACAAACTGAAGGAAACACTCGTACTGGATCCGGATAAGTGGCACAGGATTGTGAAGGAGATCCAGGGTGTTTCAGAGGAAACAACCACCGGGGTTCACCGTTTATACCAGATGCACGAGAAAGGCGAGTTATTGTTCCCTGCCATCAATGTGAATGATTCGGTCACCAAATCCAAATTTGACAACCTCTATGGCTGTCGTGAATCACTTGCTGATGGGATCAAACGTGCCACCGATGTTATGATCGCCGGGAAAGTGGTAGTGGTGCTTGGTTACGGGGATGTGGGCAAAGGTTGTGCACATTCAATGAGGTCATACGGGGCTCGGATACTCGTTACCGAGATTGATCCGATATGTGCCCTGCAGGCTGCTATGGAAGGATTTAAGGTTACTACCATAGAGGAAGCGATTGCAGAAGGGAATATCTATGTGACCGCTACAGGGAACAAGGATGTATTAACAGCCGAACACATGTCCAGGATGAAAGATCAGGCCATCGTTTGCAATATCGGCCATTTTGATAACGAGATCCAGGTTGAAAAAATGAATGACCTGGAGGGGATGCAGAAGATCAATATCAAACCACAGGTGGATAAGTATATCTTCCCCGATGGTCATGCCATCTTCATGCTGGCTGAGGGCCGCCTGGTGAATCTGGGTTGTGCAACCGGCCATCCATCCTTTGTGATGAGTAATTCATTTACCAACCAGTCCCTTGCCCAGATCGAACTCTGGCAGAATAAATATGAAATCGGGGTTTACCGTTTGCCCAAAAAACTGGATGAGGAAGTAGCCCGTCTCCACCTGGCCCAGCTGAGTGTAAAACTGACCCTGTTAACAGAAGAGCAATCAGCATATATCGGGGTGCCTGTTAAGGGCCCGTATAAATCTGATCATTACAGGTATTAATTGCGAACGATCAGGGCATTATTCTGTATGTAGGCAGGATACCTTTTAAGGGGCATGGCTGCGGGTCCCTCGAAGACAAAACCATCATTCTGGACGAGGAATTTTGAGTCACAGCAGGGACATACATAAAGTCCCTCAAAATCTTCACTGCGATCCAGCCTGCAATAATCTGTCTGTGCCTGGAAAGTACATGTGATATCATAGACCTCATATTCGTAGACATCACTCCGGTAAATAATTACCCCGTTTCCCTGGAGGATCTGGCCGGCACCTAAAGGTATCTCCGGGTACTTGGGATGGCTGAAACGGATTACCCCGCCAATCCCGCTCGCATTGGGAATAATGGTGGCTGTTTCCTGGGGACCGAGATGGGACAGATCGGTTGAAAGATCAAGGATCAGGTCTATGCGTGCATAGGGAACAACATCCTTATTGTCCTTGACACAGGCAGTAAAACTGACGGCCGTTGCCAGAATTCCAAAAAAAAGACCTAATTTTGATATGGAAAAATACTTATTCATTGCGTGGATAAGAACGGGACAAAGATAATTAAATTGTTCCTGATCAGGGTTTTTCTCTTCCTGTTTTTGTTGCTGCTGCAGGTTGCTTCCCTGCAGGCCCAGACAAGAAAGGTCAAACAGGCTGAGCGCAGGCAGGAACAATTGAAGCAGAAGGAGAAGAAGGATTATGATCAAAGGCGACAGGCAGCCCTCAAGCACAGGCAGGATATCCAAACCAAGGAAGTACAGGCACGCATGAAGGAGACCAGGAAAAGATCTGATCACTATAATACAGGGAAGAAGGAACCATTTTACAAAGGCCTGTTTAACGGGAAAAAGAAAAGAAAAAAGCGACGCAGATGAAAATAGATATTGACAGCATTTTTTATATCATCCTCGGCATTATTATCCTGGCAGTCAGCGGCTTGGGCAGCAGGCGCAGAAAGCAGGCCCAGCAAATGAAAAAACCCGCCCCTTCCCCTGCCAGTCCAGGCACGCAGTCCCGGCAACCGGCTCTTGATCCTTTTAGCAGGCTTGAGCAGATCCTGACGGGACAGTCCCGGTACGAAACCCTTGAGGAAGAATCACCGGAGATCCTGGAGGATGAAGAACAGATAATCATTGATGATGAGGAAGAGTATCTTGCTGCACCGGTTCCTCAACAGAAGGCACATAAGCCTGATTTCACTGCCGAAACGGAAGATGATCAAGGGAAAAAGAGCCTGGATGGTCTTTTCAGAGATGTAGATGAGATAACAAGGGCCATTATTTACAGCGAAATATTACCAAGGAAGTATTTTTAGGGCGGCATTGAACTGTTTCTGTTTGCCTGTTTTTAGAAATTTTTTTATCTTTACACGTACAAAGAGTCCTGAAACCGGGATTCTTTTTTCTTTTATTAGATAGGGAGAATTAGCTATGTCGAAGATTTCCTTTATGACCGAGGACGGGTTGAATAAGATTAAGAAGGAGATTGATCAACTGGTCAATGTAGAAAGGCCGGCCATCTCACAGCAAATTGCTGATGCCAGGGACAAGGGTGATCTGTCTGAGAACGCAGAATATCACGCAGCGAAAGAGGCCCAGGGGATGCTCGAACTGCGCATTTCAAAATTACAGGATCATTTAATAAATTACAGGATCATAGATGAATCACAGATCGATACCAGCAAAGTTCAGATCCTGAACCGGGTAAAGATCAAAAATACTAGCAGTAAAGCAGTCATGGAATACCATATTGTTCCTGAATCCGAAGCCGATCTGAAAGCCGGAAAAATGTCCATCAGCACGCCTATATCCCAGGGATTGCTCGGCAAAAAAGTCGGGGATGTTGTAAGCGTAAAGGTCCCATCCGGAGAGATCGGTTTTGAGATACTGGCAATATCGATCTAGTTTTCCCATTTTTTACTACATTTAGGGTAGTAGCATCCAACAAAAATCTTTAATCCATGGCCTCAATTTTTACCAAAATTGTACAGGGAGAGATCCCCTGTTACAAAATTGCAGAGAACGAAGAATATTTGGCCTTCCTTGATATTAATCCCCTGGCCAAAGGTCATACACTGGTCATCCCTAAGGAGGAAACGGATTACCTTTTTGATCTGGACGATGAGGTGCTGGCAGGCTTAAATGTTTTTGCCAAGAAAGTAGCTCTTGCCATTGACAAGGTCTCGGATTGTAAACGGGTTGGGGTGGCTGTACTCGGACTGGAAGTCGCGCATGCCCATATTCACCTGATCCCGATCAATGGACTCTATGACATCGAGTTTTCACGACCCAAACTGAAGCTTTCACCCGAAGAATTTGAGAAGATTGCAACCCGGATCCGTTCAGCTATGTAGTTAACCTCCTGACATCCGGTCGGGGTTTTTGGCCAGAAAATCCTTCCAGCTGTTATAACCGCCACCCTTGTCAGGGATATCCCTCTGGTAAAAATGACACACTGCGGCAGCAAGACCATCCGTAGCATCCAGGTTTTTGGGTAATTCAGGGATGGTCAAGATGCTTTTAAGAATACCGGCGACCTGTTCCTTGGAGGCATTCCCCTGTCCGGTGATGGCCATCTTTATCTTCCTGGGTGCGTATTCAAAAATGGGCATATCCCGGGACAGGGCGGCTGAGATGGCTGCACCCTGCGCCCTGCCGAGTTTTAACATGGATTGAACATTTTTTCCATAGAAAGGAGCCTCGATGGCCAGTTCATCCGGATGGTACTGATCGATCAACTGTATGGTACGGTCAAAGATCCGCCTGATTCTTACATAATGATCTTTGAATTTGTTTAGCTCGATGACCCCGAGGGTAAGGAGTTCGGGTTTTTGTTTAACCCCCCTGATAATTCCATAACCCATGATTGAGGTTCCGGGATCGATGCCAAGTATTATTTTCTCTTCTTTCAAATTTTGATCATTAGATTGCCCCGGAATGTGGAATGCGGTCCCATTGATGCAGATCTGCAGGGATGGATTTCTTCACCCCTGTGCCGGTAAAACTGCCATGCTCAATGAAATACAGCACTTCCTGCAGGAGTGTTTCTTCCGGATCTCCAAAATTCTTTGTTATATCTTCCTCAATATAGGAGTTGGCTGGCAATCCATCAAAAAAATCACCTTCATTTTTTCGGTTCATGTATCTGAATGTGATGGGGATCAGGGTTGAATCGATGTACCTGGCCCTATCGATCCAAAAGGTTTGCCATGGGTATCATCACCGACCAGGAATATTTCAAAAGGTCTGGTAAGTCCGGTAAGTCCCATCAAGCCATTGATTACCAGTTCACTGGCTGAAGCAGACCTCGTAGTGGTAATAAAGAATACTCTTTCAGGCGTGGGGGTTATCATGTATTCAACATCCAGGAATGGCCGGGTCAGGTTCCGTTCAGATTTCTGATCATTGTACTCCAGTATGACGAAGTCCCGTTTGATGGCATATTCCCCGGCAATAAGGCTTCCCAGATGTTGGGCAACATCTACTTGTCCCCCGGGGTTATACCGCAGATCCACAATAATGTCATCGATCTGATTATCCTGAAATTCCTTAAAAACGGCATCAAGTTCTTCCACAGATGTTACCAGGAAGTGCTGGTAAACCAGGTAGCCGACTTTGGTATCATTGAGATTGATAATATCACTGTAGAGGACAGAATTTATGTCCACAATTTGCTTTTCAATATCCAGGTTTATTGTCTGTCCCCCAGGCTTCCTGAAAGTAAAGGAATTCACCACACCCACCTCATTATCACCGAGCAGGCTGTCAAGGTTGGTCTCGTTTGTAATGTTCTCACCATTGATGCTCAGTATTTGCCAGCCCCTCACAACCCCCTGATTTTCAGCTGGTGAATCAATATAAACCCAGCCGGTCCACAGGCTTCCCCCCATATCACCGATCAGGCCGACCCCGTGACCGATATATTCTCCCTGGCCATAATACCTGTCATATTCTTCCGTAGACATGACATAACTCCATCTATCAGTTGGACTGTAGCGCAAGTCGTCAAGCAATGCGTTCAGGGAATGATAATCATCAGGATTTACGTCTGGCATGGTTTCGTACCAGAGATACCATTCTTTCATGATATCATACAGGACAGTCCTGGTAAGCTTGTTCTGTTCCGGATTCAGGATATCCCTCTCACAGGTGATTACCAGGAAGGCAAAACAAACCACCAGAAATCCATAGATTAAACGGTATGGTTTAACTATTCTCATCTTAATATTAAATCAAACGGAGTTTTTCAACTAATATTCCTATAACGATTAACGATAAACCGATGAGAGAGGTTACATAAATCGTCTCGCCAACGAAATAATGAATAAAGACCAGCGAGAGGAAGGGAGCGATATAAACAAGATTACTGATTTTATCATTGCTTGCGGTATACTTCATAGCCTTGATCCACAGGATAAATGTGATACCCATTTCGAATATGCCTGCATATACAGCCAGCGCTGTCCCTGTCATGTCCAGGTTATGAAAATCATTGAAAATCAGAATGAATATGGTGATGTATACGGATGCAAAGAAGAAATTTAGCAATAACTGCAGGGTTTCATCCATACCTTTCTTGACATTGTAGATCCAGTAAAGTGACCATATCAAGGAACTGCCGGCAGCCAGGATAACCCCAAGCGGTTCCTTGAAGGCAAGTACGCCGGGCTCTCCCTGGGATGAAATGAAGTAGACACCGATAAAACTGATAAACAGGGCTATAAAGCTTTTATAGGAGATTTTTTGTTTGAGCAGGATTACCGAGAGGAATACCAGGACGATAGGCCAGACCATATTCAGGGGCTGGGCTACCTGGGCAGGTAACATCTCGTAGGCCTTGAAAAGCACCAGGTAATAGGCAAATGGACTGAGGGCGCCCATTAATGCAGAAAAGGCAATATCCTTCTTTTTAAGGGATCTCAGTTGTTTCAGATTGCCCCGGAAAAGATTGATAATTAACAGAATAAACAGGGAGGTCCAGCTAGCAAAAAACAGAAACTGGATGAAGTTAATATGCTGCAGGCCAACTTTGAAAGCCGAGGCTACGGTGGACCAGAAAAAAATGGCTATGCCTGCATATAAGTATGCCTTTCTTTGATCTGTCACTGCATCTGATTTGATATCAGATTGAATCCGGTATAAGGTTGAAGTATTTCAGGGATTTTTATTCCATCCGCTGTCTGGTTATTCTCAAGCATGGCGGCCACTATCCTTGGCAGGGCAAGGGCGCTTCCGTTCAGGGTATGTGCCAGTTGTGTTTTCTTGTCACCCTCATCCTTGAACCTGAGTTTCAGCCGGTTTGCCTGATATGATTCAAAGTTGGAAACAGAGCTGACTTCCAGCCATTTTCCCTGTGCGGCTGCATAGACCTCAAAATCGTAGGTCAGGGAAGATGTAAAACTGATATCGCCACCGCATAATCTCATAACGCGATAGGGTATGCCCAGTTTGACAATGAGACCTTCGATATGAGTAGCCATCTCCTCGAGTGCCTGGTATGAATGGCCGGGGTGCACGATCTGAACAATCTCTACCTTGTCGAACTGGTGAAGCCGGTTCAGTCCCCTTACATCTTTCCCCCAGGATCCTGCCTCCCTGCGGAAGCAGGGTGTATAAGCCGTATATTTTACCGGCAGGTCTTTCGCCCTGAGGATCTGGTCCCTGAACATATTGGTTACCGGGACTTCAGCGGTTGGGATGAGGTAATAATTGTCAGCCTGAATATGGTACATCTGTCCTTCCTTATCGGGAAGTTGTCCTGTTCCAAACCCTGAGTCTTCATTCACCATCAGGGGAGGCAGCACCTCTTTGTACCCGGATGCAATATTTTCATCCAGGAAAAAATTGATCAGGGCTCTTTGCAGCTTTGCCCCTTTACCCTTGTATACAGGGAAACCGGCGCCCGTCAGTTTATTACCCAGCTCAAAATCAATGATATCATAACGCGAGACCAGGTCCCAATGGGGAACTGAGCCGGCTGCCAGAACAGGCAGCTTGCCGCCTTCCCTCACCTTTTCATTGTCGGCTTCTCCTTTTCCTTGTGGGACTGATACGTGGGGGATATTGGGTACTTGTACCAGGAGTTCCTGCAGGGTTGAGATGGTTTTATTCTGAGCCTGCTGAAGTTGCTTGATCTCTTCTTTTAAGCGGGCAGTGGCTTCTTTGGCCTCATCTGCTGCCGCTTTTTTACCCTCCTTGTAGAGTGCTCCGATCTCTCTTGATTTGGCATTCAGTTCCGCCTGGAAATCATCCTGTTTCACCTGGAGGGACCTTCGCTCGTTGTCTTCGCTGATAATCGCATCAATGATTTCAGCCTGGTGGAAATTTTTAACTTTTAATCTTTCGATCAAATGGTCCCGCTGCTCACGGATAAAGGAGATCGACAACATGGTAAGCTCTGCTAGACTTCAACAGGAAGGACGGAAACGAAAGATTTGTTGTTAGCTCTTTTTTTGAAATTAACGGTGCCGCTAATGAGCGCAAATAATGTATGGTCCTTGCCAATACCTACATTTTCACCTGGATGGTGCACAGTACCACGCTGGCGTACAATGATATTCCCAGCTTTTGCTAACTGACCACCATAGAGTTTAACCCCTAGTCTCTTGCTTTCTGATTCCCTACCATTTCTTGAGCTTCCAGCTCCTTTCTTATGTGCCATGGCTATTTATGGTTTTAATTTTTACTATTCCTTGGTTTCTTTTCCGGCATCAGGTTTTTTAACTGCAGGTTTCTTAGCTGCAGGTTTCTTAGCTGCAGGCTTTTTGGCCGCAGTTGATTTGGCCGCAGTTGATTTTTTTGCTGCAGGTTTAGCTGTTGCAGGCTTTTTAGCTGCGGGTTTTTTGGCTGCAGTCTTTGGTGCAGAGGCTGTACCGGCCGGTTTTTCCTCCTTGGCTGTTGCGGTTTTTGGTTTGGATTCCTTGACCGCAGCCTTCTCAATGATGTCTTCTATTTGTATCTCGGTCAGATACTGCCTGTGTCCTGTCCTGACCTTATAACCCTTACGACGCTTCTTTTTAAACACCTTGATCTTGTCTCCCCTGGGATGGGAAATTACCTTACCGCTGATCATGGCTCCTTTGATGGTCGGTTCACCTATGACCACGTTTTTCTCATTATCAATCAGGAGAACTTTATCAAAGCTCACAGATTCACCTTCCTTTTCCTCCAACCGGTGAACAAATATCTTCTGGTCTTTCTCCACCTTGTATTGCTGACCTGCAATATTTACAATCGCGTACATCCTGTTTGGTTTTTCAATTATCAAATCCCCGAAACTTGGGAGTGCAAAAATATAAAAGTTTAGTACAACTGCAAAGATTTTATCCTGACTTTTAACAGTATTTGTAAAATCCCTGACAGGCAGATCTTATTTATAATGAACGAGATTGAAATTTTTCTGACTAAAAGAATGATTTCATTATATTTGTGAGAATGGAACCGCATAAGGACCTGTATCTATCATAGTGTTATGAGTAAGATTAAACTGAATGTTCTTGGAATTTCCTACAGTCAGACACAATCCGGGGCGTATGCACTGGTGCTGACTGAAGAGAGTGGAGACAGAAGAATACCGATCATTGTTGGAGGTTTTGAAGCCCAGTCGATCGCCATCCAGCTGGAGGGATTGAAACCACCGCGGCCCTTAACACATGATCTTTTTATGAATTTTGCCAATTCCTACAATATTGATCTGCTGGAAGTGAATATCCATAAACTCGAGGAGGGTGTATTCTATTCTAAATTACTATGTGATAACGGGGAGAAGAAATTATCCATAGATACCCGGACATCCGATGCGATTGCACTGGCACTTCGCTTCAAATGCCCGATATATACAACTGAAGAGATCATGGAAAGGGCAGGGATTGTGCTGGAATTCGGGAGTGAGGAAAAGTCAAGCAACCTTACTGAGAATGTAACAGCATCTGATTCTGTCACCCCATCATCTGTTTCGTCGACCGAGTATGAAGACTTTACCACCCAGGAACTAAATGAAATGTTGAAAGAGGCCATTGGTAATGAGGACTACGAGAAAGCCTCTTTAATCAGGGATGAGCTCAACAAGAGGACTGAAAGTTAATATTATTGATGAATGAAGTTTTTATTATCCTTTGTTTGTCTGCTAATACTCAACGGAAACCTTACATTCGGTCAATCGCAGGAAGATCCTATCCCGGATACCTCTGAAGCCCTGGCCATTGATACTGCCGGAACAGCATTGGTACAGGAGAAACCAGGTCTGATCGATGAATCAAATGTCATTGTTCCCCGCGATGAACGGTTCAACTTCAGCCTGGTAAAGATTCTCAGGGGACTCCTGGGCATGTTGGTTCTGATTCTGATCGCCTGGCTTTTCAGTTCAAACCGGGGTGCCATCAACTGGCGGGTTGTGTTTATGGGACTCGCCATACAGCTGATCCTAGCCATTGGCATTCTCTGGATTCCGCCAGTTCAGATTTTTTTCGAATTTGTCGGGAAACTTTTTGTCAAGATCCTTGATTTTACCTATGCAGGGACTGAATTCCTGTTTAAGTCGAATGAGTCAGGGATCATAGAAAAACCATTACTTAACTTTGCCATCACCATTTTGCCAACCATCATCTTCTTTTCAGCACTTACCAGTGTCCTGTTTTATTTCGGGATCATTCAATTCGTCGTTTACGGAATGGCCCGGGCACTCAGCAGGGTGCTTCGGATTTCAGGTGCTGAAAGCCTTTCCGTTGCAGGGAATATTTTCCTGGGACAGACAGAGTCTCCGTTCATGATCAAGGCTTATCTTGAGAAAATGAACCGGTCTGAGATGCTGTTGGTAATGTCGGGCGGCATGGCAACACTGGCCGGAGGTGTACTGGCCGTATATATCAGTGTGCTGGGTGGAACTGATCCTGTGCAACGCCTGATGTTTGCCAAGCACCTGCTGGCTGCATCTGTCATGGCAGCTCCCGGGGTCATTGTCGTTTCAAAGATATTGGTGCCCCAGACCGAGGATATCAATAAAGTGATGAAGATCCCCAGGGAACAAATTGGCAAAAATGTGCTGGATGCTATTTCCAGGGGAACGGGTGAGGGACTGAGACTGGCTGTAAATGTGGCGGCCATGTTACTGGTATTCCTCGCCTTTATTGAAATGATTAATTTTGTTTTCCTGAAGATAGGAGACTGGACAAGCCTGAATGATGCCATCGCTAATATTACAAACGGGCAATATGAAAAACTATCCCTTGAATTTGTGCTGGGTTATGCATTTGCACCTTTAATGTGGCTTATTGGTGTGGCAACTGAAGATATCACCCTGGTTGGCAGGCTATTGGGTGAAAAAATCATCCTTACGGAATTCATCGGATACATGAGCCTGGCCGACCTGAAAGCGGCAGGAAGCTTTGCG
>DAOUVF010000157.1 GCA_030667765.1 Bacteroides sp. | reverse complement strand
TATGTGGAAGTATCCTGATACCGGGGAATGGGACGCTGACCGGAACACCAGTGAGTTTGTCGAAGCCATGCCTGAATGGATGAAACACGGGCTGCTTGGATTTACCATCAACCTCCAGGGAGGGAGTCCCCAGGGATATTCGAAAAACCAGCCCTGGCATAACTCGGCTATAGACTCCACGGGCAAGCTGCGGGAAGATTATATGCAAAGGCTGGAGCGGATCATGGATAAATCCGATGAGCTTGGGATGGTTACGATTCTCGGGCTCTTTTATTTCGGACAGGATCAAAAACTAACGGATGATGCTGCTGCCAGAAATACTGTACATAACACCATTGACTGGCTCATTGACAGGGGATACACCAATGTACTGATCGAAATTGCCAATGAGTGTAACAACCAAAAATATGATTTATCCATCATTAAACAGGATAACGTGGACCAGCTTATCAGGCTGGCTCAGGAATACAGCAGCGAAAAAGGTTACCGTTTCCCGGTGAGTGTTTCCTTTAACGGGAATACCCTTCCTCCCGCCAGTGTTGTCGAAGTCTCAGATTTTATCCTGATCCATGGGAACGGGGTGAAACAGCCAGAACGCATTACGGAAATGGTTGAGCTGGTCAGGGCTATGCCTGAATACAGGCCAATGCCGATCATATTCAATGAGGATGATCATTATGAATATGAAGCGGAGAACAATAATATGCTGGCGGCTTTCCGGGCCGGTGCCTCCTGGGGATATTTCGACTTCCGCAGGGATGGTGAAGGTTTTGAGGCGGGTTATCAGAGTGTGCCGGTGGACTGGGGATTAGGTCATGAGAGAAAGCAGGAGTTTTTCGGTAAATTGAAAGAGATTTCCGGGATCAATGAATAGGCTGACCCGGGGTTAAGCAGGTACCACCTTCCCATACAGTTTCACTAATGGGATTTTATCAAATTCTGAGATACGATATTGGCAGTTTTGGCCCTGTCAATCTTATAGGTAATTATCTGATCACCAACCCCCGTGTATATACCATTCATGAATGAACAGTCGGCAATGGCTGCCTCAATTAAAATCAGGGAACGTCCGCCTCCTATGATATTCGTGGCATATATGTTATTGATTTTGCCAGGAAGTGAAGGTTTGCCATAACCAATGCCCCCGATTAATATTGAATTGGTATAACCATCCCATTCCCGGGTAATGAGTCCATCGATATATACATTGTGAATACTGGCACTGTCGCTGGCCCGGATAGCTACACCCCTGTATTTGGTCTGACAGGCAATATTGGTAATGACAACCTCTTCTGTATCATCTTCCGGCCCTCCCCATTTTCTGCTGGTAACCATGGTAGAATTCAAATTTCCATTGTCATGGCCATCTGCTCCCGTGTCAAGGCTTGACAGGGCAATAAAATCATCTCCCGTTCTGCCGGATATATTGTTGATTCGAAAGTGTTTACATCCATGACGAAGGTTTATACCGTCTTTGTTGGATACCAGGACTTTTTTCCCGTTAATATTGATTTCTTCAGGATTGTTTATCCTTATGTCTGAGATATCCGCATGTCTGACCCTTTCAAAACTAACAGCCCAGGCATGGGAATTCTCTATGTTGATATTCTTCAGTTTGAAATCATCGACATGGGCCATGAGGATCATAATATTGCGCCAATCCCCTTTTTGCTTTTTCCCTTCTTTCCCTGCGTCACTGCCATAACTTACCCTCCAGTTACCCTTTTCTTTTTCTGCAGCCGGATTTAAAGTCAGTATCCTGGCACCGTCTCCTGTTGCCCTGGGATTATTGGCTCCCTTTAAAACAACATCTCCCATCCCGATAATTCTAATATTCTCAATCCCAGTAGGATCTGTAATTCCCATCCCCACATTATCGCTTCTGAACATATTGTCCCTGCATTGGTCAGATAATTGGATGACACAGTTATCAAGTATAAGGGTCATGTTACCGGGTACCAGGATGGCACTATCCAGTAACCAGAGATTTGTCCCATTGGCATTGATGGATGGAATCACAACTTTTCCTGTCGTAGCTTTGGCAGCTTCAATAGCAGACCGGATCCGCTGGATATCACTGCCTTTAAATTGATTCGGTGTGATTTCCTGCTCGGCACAACTGCCCAGCATTAGTAGGTTCCATACTATGAACCAATAGATTAAATATGAATTAGACATAGTTTGTCTGGTTTATTTTTTCGTCCTGCTTCGCTTCCATCCATCCATCTGGAGTTCAATATATCAGATTTTTCCTAATGGGCTATTAAAATCTTACAGGTACTTTTTGTCATACCATCGTTGTTCAACTGGCAGCTATAGATCCCATTCGGAAAACTGGAAAGATCCAGTTCAACCCGGTTTTCACCCGGGAGCAACCTGCCAAGATCATGATGATATACTACTTGGCCTTTCAGATTAACAAAAGTCAGAGCCATCTCTTCTGGCGATTCAATATTGAAGCTGAAGGTTGTAAAGTTGGCAGCAGGATTGGGAAATGCTGAAAATTCCTGGACAAATATTTCATTATCATCTATACCAACAGATTCACCGGCCGTAAAGGTGACACAATTCCCATAGGCGGTTCCGGCACTGTTCACAGCAAATGCCCTGGCATAATAGATATTCCCTTCAACCAGGTTGTCCGGGGATATTACAAAGCTGCCCAAACCAGTTCCTGAAGTTTCCGAATTATCACTGATGGTAGGATTGTAGAATTCAGCCCAGGCCATTCCCCTGGAGCTAACTGCACCACCACCATCTTCGATCACCTCACCCAGCAGGCTAGCACTTGTTGCCGAATTGTTACCTGAAAATTCAGTTAGCAAAAAGGGTAAACTTACCACAGCTCTATTATTGAGCCAGGCTTCTTTGACTGAACGATATATCATGTCCCCCTCGCTATATTTCAATATCATGAAATACAGTGCACCAAATGCAGCATTCTGTAAGGTAGAATCTATAGCGGATTGAATGAGAAAGGTGCTGGCTTCCCTGTAAATAGACCGGAAATCATTTCTGTTATTAAGAAACGCCCTGATTTTCAGTGATTTTAATGCCGTTGAAGTTGTATCCTCATAGTTAAGAATATATCCCATTGCCTTGAATAGACGATCATCTACACTATCTACAAAAAACGTATCTTCAGGATCAAGCGATCCATGAAGCGCATCGTTTTCGTCCATAAGACTGTCCGTCACATGGCAAAACCCTTCAAAATCCGGATCACCAACTCCTACCTCTTTGATCGATTCTAAATACCCAGGATAGGTAGCCTTTATAATGTTGTAAGTAGTTTTGTCGTTGGACCTGTTGCGATCTATAATAGCCATCCTGAATTCATCACTCTTCACTTCCTGCTCACCCTGCATCTCTGATAATATATAATTTAATTGAATAAGACTATCATATGGAGTATATGTCAATGAATCTACAGCATCCCCATAATAGTTTTCAAACTCTAGGGGATCATCTCCCAATTCATCGAGTATCGTTTCCAGGGTATCCATGTATGCTTCAACATATTCATTATCATAGCCAAACACAATCAACTGGTTTGTAAACCAGGGGTATTTACCTGAAAGCACCTGGAATGCTGTGGCATCTTCTGCGAAGATATGTTCAGCTTTGGGACAATCGTATGCCACGCCCCTCTTGTAACATGTATATTTGATTCTGCCATAAAGATCGGTAGTCTTGGATTTTCCAGTTCGTTTTCCATTTACGTATAAGACTTCTTCTTCCTCCCATTCAAATTTTGTCTGCGTTCTTATCTTGAAGGGTCCATTTCGAACGCCCCAGTCATCTTCTACTCCGGTATAAATTTTCTTTTTATCATCATTATCATTAAAATCAATAGTTGTTTCTACAACCTTTCCGCCAAGGTCCCTCTTACTCGTTGTAGTCTTGGATTCCAATGATCCTACAGCCAATATGAATAAAATGCCCAGGACCACTACAGACCATACTGATTGCCAAAATGTTTTTTTACTTAATTGCTTTTTCATAGTAGTTATTGTTTTTGGTTTTTATGAATCCGATACTAATTCCAAGGGTCAGTCCTGCCATTCCAGTGAGCATGTCTGTCATACAGAAAGTCCCTCGAATGATCCCCGGATATTGCAAAACTTCAAAACCCAGCACCAGGACAGGTACGCTGACCAACCAGAAGTATTTTAATCCAGATTTACTCCCAGACCAGATGTGGGTGATCATCAATGCATAGGCAAAAGCCCATAATCCATTGGGCAGGGAGAATACGAACCAATCCGGAAAAAGCTGGCGTAGCGGGTGCGTAAGAGACCTTGCCGAGTCCAGCCAATTTTCAAATCCTGCAGGACTGATCCAGCCAAAGAATACATGTTCTGATGGCCGGAGTAGAATGTAGATCAATCCGCCAACAGCCATAGCAAGGGCAGATAGAAGAAAGTATAATCTATGAGAATAATATCTTGAGAAGAGCAATGTTGTCTTATACATCAGTCAATTAATTCTACTGATAGTGGGACTGAAATCAAATGAATTTCAGAGGATTTTTTTTGCAAGAATAAGTTACAAAAAAAATGGATAAGTAACATGTAAACCTGCTATATATTGATGACTTTTATCTGATTGGAGAATATATCCTGAGAGCCCTGCAATAAGTGTATTTTGTGGGAGTCTTTCAGTACCGCCGGTTATTTGATGTCTGATAGTTTTTCTCCAAATAGCAGGATTTTGATCCTTTTTTTAAAGGCTAAATCAGGCCGTCTATCCAACGAGATTGTAAGTCTATCAATTTCAGGGCATTGAGGAAAGACAGGTTAGGATATTATTCGTAAATTCACACAAACGCTCAGGAAAAATAAGCAAGTATACTTTCCATCCAAATGAAGAGATGCCTCCTCATATTAATATTGGGATTGATATCCTTGCCAGCTCTCCTGGGCCAGTCTGCCACCATCACTGCTCCCTTTCCGCTCAATGAGGCTGACCTCGATTTCCAGTCCCTCACCATAATCCTTACAGATGAAACCTTTGCCGATGGAAGTCTGGACAGGCGAAATTTCATACTTCGCAATGCACCTGAGGGACTGACAGTGCATGCTATAGTTGTTCTCAATGCCACGCAGGCATTGATAGATCTTGCTTTTAACGGGACCGATTTTGATACAGATATCTCAAATTTTTATCTCACCATAGATGATTCAGAATTGACCCAGACATCTTCTGGCGTCCTAACTACGAACAACCTTACTATCACAGCATATGATGAAGGTGTATCCATCTCACCGGACGCACCACTGGAGGAGCAAACACTGGATGACCGTTCCCTGAATTTAACCCTTACAGATGAAGAATTCACCAGTACAGGGATCATTCCAAACAGTAATTTTAATTTGAATCATGAGCCCGGGGGACTCGTCATCGAGTCCGTAATGGCAACGGATGCCACCCATGCTGTTATGCAGCTGGCATATCCACCTGGAAATGATTTCGACTCACCCATAACAAATTTCAATATTGATGTCTCCGGTGACATACTGAGATATACTCCGGCTGGCAATGAGATAATATCCAATAACCTGACCATTGCGGCCTATGATGAAAGCCCGCAGGCTGTGTTAACATCGGATGCTATCCTTGAAGAGCGGTGGCTTGATGTAAGGGTCCTGACCATCACCCTCATTGAAGAAAGCTTCCGGAATCATACAAACCTTGATGACCGTGACTTTGAACTTTTAGGTGAACCATCGGGACTGAGAATCGAATCGGTCACAGGGATCTCACCGGGGAGCATGACCATTGCCCTGAGGTTCGACCAGAGAGATTTTGATGATGATTATACCAATTTCAGGGTCCGGATCAAAGATGATGCATTGGAGAATTCGAACGATGATCTGGAAACCAATATATTGACCGTAGTAGCCAACATAGAGTCTGCCACCCTTGAACCGGACCAGCCATTGAGGGAAGATATCCTTGACGGGAGGGTTCTTACCGTAACCCTGGTAAATGAAGAATTCAATGATCCGGCCTCCCTGCGTCTCAGGAATTTTTCCTTAATCAATGAGCCTTCCGGACTATCCATCAGCAGCGTTACGTCAAGATTGGTAACAAGTGTACAGCTGATCCTCCGGTTTGACGGAGATGATTTTGATTCGGATATAACCGATTTTACAGTACGCATTAACAAGGATGAATTGAGATATAACACAGAGGATGATCTTTATACCGGGCCCATCACAATCCAGGCTATCGGTGACGGCCCTGTCGCCAGCCTGAGCGCTGATTCCATATTGACCGAACAACGGCTGGATGCAAGGGAGCTGACCATTGATCTTATACAGGAGGAATTTGAATCTGCTGCCTCACTCGACGGATCTAATTTCAGCTTTGAGAATGGTCCTGCGGGACTTACCATCGAGTCGGTTAACAGGATTTCGGCCGTATCGGCCAGGATCCTGCTTCAATTTAATAATGCCGATTTTGATGACAATATCCCTAATTTTCATGTACTGGTTGACCATACTGTTCTAGTTACCTCAACCCAGGACCTGCCCACTAATTCACTCAATATATTCGCCAGCCTTGAGCCGGAGATCACCAATGTCGAAATCCCGAATGATACCATGAACATTGGAGATCATGTGGCAGTAACAATAAGGGTGGATAGCGACCGGGGTAATCCCTATACATTATCTGGCGGAGAGATAGGTGGCTACCCCTTAACAGGACTGAGCAGGGCCAATGATACTACGTACATTTCCGGATTTACCGTGACAGAAGGAGGGAATGATTATGCCGCCCATGTAAACATTCCTGTATCCGGTTTACAGTTATATAATGGTTTGCTACCAGGGCAAGAGTATAACCAGCCCATCATTCAGGGAAATGACCTGTTGGATGCCAACAGGCCTGAGATACTGGATATTACGGCCCAGTCATCCGGGGCGCAGAACATAGGTTCGCTTATATTGCTGAGGATCAATGCCGACCAGGCTGGATATATATTTACCCCTGCATCGCATGTAAACAGTGTACCACTATCCGCATCATCCATACAGGTCATATCCCTGGGGGCGGGGGATTATGATTTGAGTTATACGGTGGGAGAGGGGGACAATGATG
>DAOUVF010000304.1 GCA_030667765.1 Bacteroides sp. | reverse complement strand
ACACAAAAACCATGATGAACGACATTGCATCAACCATCTCAAGATAACTTGCAAGGTCACTCTGTTCGGTCAGCATAGACATGACAGGAGAAAACTCATCCTCAGGATCAGAGAATTTACTGTTGAATCCTGATTTGGTGATTTCAGCCTGCTCGACATCCCAGTAACCGCTGGGCAAATAGCCCAGTATCTCACCGGAAGCATCATACATATCAAGCGCAGCCTGGATGTCTGATATGTCGGCTATCATGGCCCCCTTGTCCATTACGACTGTTCCGAACCGGACGGTTCCGGCAACGATGAAATTATGGAAGGCCATGCTTCCGTACATGGTTGAACCCATGAGTGTTACAGCATCTCCAGGCTTGACTTCCAGGTTGTTGGCAAGGTCATCGGAGATAAGGATCTCTCCCGGGCTCACAGGGATCTCCCCCTGCACCAGTATCCGGTCAAGCGTCAGCCTTTCTGGTTCTTTGCTTCCCGGGGTGAACATATCAATGGAAATCCCCATTACGGGACCCTGAGCACGGGTTTCACCGTTCTCATCAGGTACATCGAGCAATCCGCCAAACGGCGTACGCAATACCCAGTCCATGTCCGGATAATCCGCTTCAACTTCATCGAGCAATGCACTTACATCTGTCAGAGCTAAATCCGTGGGAACCTGGTTAATATTTTCCGCATAGGCCCTGGTCATGATCTTGACATGGCCGGTGGAAAACTTGGCGCTGAAATCGGCAAAGTCACCCAGTACACCCGAGATGTAGCAAACCATCAGGACTGTAAGAGAGACGCCGGCTGCAACGATAATAACAGGCAGGAGGCTTCTCTGCTTGTCCCTTAATAATCCTTTAAACAGAAATCGTATCATTGTAATTTTCCTTTAATTGCTTCAGTCGGGTTCATTTTGGAAATTTTGCGGGAAGGCAGGAAGCTCACGATGGTTGTTGTTATAACTATAATAAGCATAACCGTGAGTACCAGTCCCACACTATAGGCCGGGTAAATCCTCTCGGCAATGGCCATTCCGAATCCTTCAGAATCGACGGGCATAGCCCAGCCTTTGTTACTCAGCCAGATGAGGAAGGGGATCCCGGGAATGGCTCCCAACACTACAGCCAGGATTGAATGCATGGCCCCTTCAACAGTGAAGAGCCGGACGATCTGTGAGCGTGTCATCCCCATGGCCATATAGGTACCGATTTCTTTCTGCCGGCGGAAAATGGATAAAACCTGGGTATCAAACACTGCCAGCATTGCCAGGAGCATGAGGATAACATACAGGAAGGATCCTCCGATGGTTTTCATCCGGATCATATCACGCATTTCCTTCAGCAGAAAATCATGGTCCCTCAATACCCATCCTTCTTCTGATCCGTACCAGGTATATTCCTGGTCAGCGATCAGGATGGTTGCTTCTCCGGGCATCTGGGTCATTTCCCTCAGCCTGTCGATCGGTATCCACATTTGTCCTGCAGTTACCGCCGGGACATCGGCTTTGAAAATTCCGACTATCACGGCTTCATCGGCATCGAATGTGCCATCCACATCACGCCAGCGAACCGTCACTAAATCCCCAACATTAAGTCGGGCATTCCTTGCCATAATAGTTCCGATGATGGCAGGGATCTCAGTGTAATCCCCTGCCAGGTCGGCTGTAGGCAGTTCGGATACCTGCTGCACCGTGTTTATCCCTTTCAGAAGTATGCTCTGCATCCTGCCTTCCGGGTATATCGTAGCCTGGGTGATAAGCACCGGGGCCAGGTTTCCTTTTTCGATTTCACCCTGCATGGAATTGGGAATCGGGGCATGGCTGTCCTCAAGAGTAAAAGGATCATAGGGATCATAATTCTCCTGCCATATTTGTCCCCCTCCAATCTCCCAGGCGATCATATCCGTGACGGCCTGCCTGTTCCATCCGTTCAGCATTCCGAAATGCATGATTATAAGGATAAGGATGAAGGCGAGGACGCCAACGTTTAGCCAGGTGCGCAGTCCGGCACCAATGAGATTCCGAAAAGCTAATTTAAAAGCTGTCATGGCTGTTTATTTTTGCTCATCCTTTACCACCTTGCCGTCTTCCAGGGATATTTTCCTTTTCAGGTACTTTATCACCTTGTCATCGTGGGTAGCAAAGATGAAAGTTGTTTTCAATTCTTCGTTCAGTCTGACCATGGTCTGCAGGATATTATGCGAATTTGCTGCATCCAGGTTGGCGGTAGGCTCATCCGCCAGCACCAGCTGTGGTTTTTTTACCATTGCCCGTGCTATGGCAACCCGCTGGCATTCACCTCCTGAGAGCTGTGCCGGGCGGGATTTGACCTTATCTGTAAGGCCGACCCATACGAGGGCATCCAGTACAGCCTGTTTTCTTTCTGCTGCTGACATATCCAGGAGGAGGAGGGGAAACTCCACGTTCTCGAACACTGTATAGACCGGCAGCAGGTTATAGGTCTGGAATATGAATCCCAGGCTTTCCTTGCGCAGTTTTGCCGCCTTCTTATGGCTCAACTCCCCTACAGAGTTTCCCAGGACCACCGCTGTTCCTTCCGAGGGACAGTCAAGGGATCCGATGATGTTCAGCATCGTTGTTTTTCCTGAACCAGAGGGACCCACAAGTCCCGAGAACTCACCGGTCCCAAATGTGAGATCAATACCGTCCAGGGCCGTAAAATGACCTCCCCCTATGGGAAAGCGTTTCACCAGGCCGCTGATTTTTACGATTTCATTGTTTTCCATTAGAATAAATATTTGAGTCCATTAATGATTAAATACTACCATAAATTGTAATCCCCTGCCTGCATAGAGATTGGCGTCTCCCAATCCCTGGTAAAGATTAAAGCGCTGCGGGTTCCAGAACCCCATGATGTAAAAACTCCATTTATCGTACTGCCAGGACCAGTTAATGAAATTGTAGAACTCCTTGTTGGTCCAGTCATAGAATATGATCCCGTTCAGGTTATTGATGATATTGAAAGGATAGTTGGCAGACAGGGCTGAAAAATGAACATTCTCCCCACCACTCAATGGCCTTTCTGAGCTTCCAAAAGTGAAATATTCTGTCATTACGTTAATTCCGTTACCCAGTCCGAATGTGTAATCCAGTCCCAGGCTCAGTGCATGGCTGTACTCCAGTTCCGGGATATGTATCTCTTGGTGTGTCAGGACAGCCTCAAACCAGATCCCGACCACATAATCAAACTTCCCGTCCAGGGCCAGCCTCTTTTCCCTGATATGTGGCTTCGCCCCGTGGGGGATCTGGAACACTTTTTCGGCATCCGCCAAACGGTAATGATAAGTAGTTGCGAGTTCCCCGCCGGGAATAGGCAATTGTACCCGGAACCCGAATTCCGGTTTGTTTTTGACTGATGGGATTACCTCCCATCCCTTGCGCTGATCATTCCCTATCAATCCCCATACCCAGATATTGGCATTGTTCAGGAAATAGTACCTTCCCAGTATCCCCCATACCCCATCGGTTAGCTGGAGTGGGTCACGCGGATCGATCTGGTCGAACCACATCAGGGGACGCAGCATATTGGCAGATCCGAAATTGATCTTCTGCAATCCGCCCCGCACCTCGAACTGGTCCCCCGAAAACTTCATCCATGCCCGGTAGGGCCTGACATCGCCTTCCCATACCGTACTGTCGGCGGACCAGTAAAGGCCGGATCCCCAAATATTGGCCGAAATTTCAGCATCAAATGAAAAATCTTCATTGATGGGTGTCTGGAGCTGGATCTCCGGCAAATACCTCATACCTGCCTGCCCTCTCAAGACCTTTTTTGTATCCCCTGAGCCGGGCAGCCCGACGGTCTCCTCCATCTGGCTCGCCACAGTCCATCCGATCGCCTGGCCTTTAAAGACAAAAGACTGGGTATGTACGTTCTGTAACATGCCTGCAAACAGTATTATATAAGCAGATACTCGTCCAATATATGAACATCCCGGGCTCATTATTTTCTCGGCATAATTCCGTAAAAGAAAAAATTTACCATCTCCATGATCAGATCCTGGGGACTATCATACATTTTCTGCAGGGCCTCATCTTCCATCAGATCCAGCATTTTATTTAAATACCAGAGAATGAATTCAATTTTCAGATCCTGGCGGATGTCTCCCCTCTTCTGTGCCTCAGCGTAATCTTTAATGATCAGTCCCATCATGTCATGCATGCGCTGGTGAATGAAATCGTGGAGCTCAGGTTTTGCATGGGGGATGTAGTCCGAGAAAAACTCCTTGCTCATCTGGTCAGACCCTTCCAGTTTCATCCGGATGGTTTCCCTTACCTTTTCTTCGAAGGGTATGTACCGTTCCATCAATGCTTTATACCTCTCCAAGGCCTCGTCTGTCATTTCCGTGATCCAGGTTCTGACAAGCTCATTCTTGTTCTTAAAATGCTTGT
>DAOUVF010000250.1 GCA_030667765.1 Bacteroides sp. | reverse complement strand
TATTATCAGGCCTGTTCCTTACTGGAAATTGATAGAAACAAACTATTATATCCATAACTATATTCATGATCCGGTTCAGTTGAAAGGGAAAGCGAAATTCCGAAAAGGTCAATATTATTATCTTGTATTGCCGGTATCACACAGGATGGCAAGATTGATCAAAGTCCCACGGGCTCTTGTACAGACATACAGAGACTTAAAGGAATCGACAGTAGGAGAATTCATCCGGAAAAATATTGTACTTTTAGGGAAGGACCGTACCCACCGGATCCTGAGAAAACTGATCCAATGGGGTCTGGTCGAGATAGAAAAGAAATGAAAAGGCATCTGTCTATCCTGCTCATTACCTCATGGATGATTTTTCCACTTATGGCACAGCCATCTGTGGATTCATTGCTTTTTGTTCTTGATCATTCAGAAGAAGATACCACCCGGTTAAGGCTTTTAAGTGAACTCACTGACAATCTCAGGAATTCCGATCCGGATTCAGCCATTTATTATGCTATACAAAGCTATGAGCTGGCAGAAAAGCTGCAGGAGAAGTCTGCAATGGCCCGTTCACTTTATTTTAGCGGAGTTATCTATCGAAAACTCGGAGTACTCTCGTCTGCTATTAACAACCTGAACGCTAGCCTGGACTTATATGAAGCATTGCAGGATTCATTAGGTTTGGCAACAGTTTATAACGCCTTTGGCAATTTATGGCTTTACGAGGATAACGATAGGGCCAAAGAGTATTTTGAGAAAAGCCTGGAACTGTTTCAAAACCTGGGAAATGAAACCTATATTCCTCATATCTATTTGGGGATTGGATCCACATATGATGGAAAAGAAGAATATACCATGGCCCAGCAATATTACTTCCATGCGCTGAAAATAATGCAAGAATCAGGTGATAGCAATCGTACAATGATTGCCGCATTTTTGAATATTGGAGAGAATTATGAGTATGCAAATGATCTTGATAATGCCTATCAATATTATGCTAAAGGTTTACAGCTGAGCAAACATCTGGGAAATAACCCGAGGCTGGTTGATTCCTACATTCATTTTGGCAAGTATTATAATATTATCGGTGATTATGAAAATTCCATATTTTACCTTGATTCTGCAATGACTATAGCAAGAGAACAGAACTTTCTTGAGGAAATCAGGGATATTGCTGAATTACTGGCAGATTCCTATGAGGAAAATGAAGATTATAAGTCTGCGCTATATTATGCTGAATTATATATAGAGATTAATGATAGTATCAAACAGATGGAAGCCACTGCATTGTTGAGAAGCTATACGCTGGAGAGGGAACATAATCGTGAGATACAGCAGAAGGAAGCTGATCTTCAACAGGTAAAACTCCTGCGTAATTTTGCGGTAATCGCTCTTTTCCTGGTAGTTATCAGCCTTTTCTATATGTACAGGAACTACAGGATGAAGAACAGGGCCAATGCCCTGCTGGCAGAGGTGGATGAACTGAAAACACGGATGTTCTCCAATATATCACATGAGCTGCGTACCCCGCTTACGCTGATTCTTGACCCCATACAGCAAATGCTTGATGATGAACAGCAGAAGAGACCATCTGTCAGGGCATTGAAACTGATGGAAAGAAATGTCAATAAAATGCTCAGCCTGATCAACCAGTTGCTTGATCTATCCAAACTTGACTCCGGGAAACTTAAGATTGAACTGAGCCAGGGTGATGTTATCCGCCATCTGAAAATCATTGCCCTTTCATTTACATCCCGTTCTGAAAAAAAGAATATCCATTATTCAGTAAAATTTCCCGAAGAAGAAATTGTCACCTATTTTGATGCAGATAAACTGGACAAGATCCTTACCAACCTGGTTGGTAATGCTATTAAATATACCGAAGACGGAGGGACTGTTTCGGTTAATGTTCTGGTTGACAGGGAGTATTCGCGTAAACAAAAGATCGACGAGGGACTTCAATCCCTTCAAATTGAAGTCAGGGATACAGGCTCGGGGATCCCTGAAGAAGAGCTTTCCAGGATATTTGACCGGTTTTACCAGGTAAGGGGAAAAGATGAACCTGAAAGGGTTGGAACGGGGATAGGACTCTCCCTTACAAAAGAACTGATTGATCTCATGCAAGGTGATATTACGGTTGAAAGCAAGGTCAATCTTGGTACCCGTTTCGCTTTGTCAATCCCATTGGGAACCAGTCACCTGGATACTTCCGAATATATCATTTTAGAAGAATCCACAACATTGGAGAAATCATACGAAGAGCAGGTTGAATCGGATTCAGGAAAGGACCAGCCTTCCCATGTGGGTGACGACAGGCAGATCATCCTTACGGTTGAAGATAATGAGGATATTCGTACGCATATTACAGATAATATGGCGGAATACAATGTTATGGAAGCAGCAGATGGTGCTGCAGGGTTTCAGGTTGCTACTGAACAACTTCCGGACCTTATCATCACTGACCTGATGATGCCCAAAATGGATGGTGTGGAGTTATGTGAGAAACTGAAAACAGATGAGCGTACCAGTCATATTCCCGTGATCATGCTGACAGCAAAGACGAGTGTTGAGGATAGAATTGAGGGACTCGAAACAGGGGCGGATGATTATCTCACAAAGCCATTCAATATCAAAGAATTGCGTGTGAGGGTTAAGAACCTGATAAAGCAGCGCCAGAAACTCCGGGAAAGATTCCGCAAGGAACTTATGCTGGAACCCAGAGAAATTGCTGTAACCTCGGCAGATGAGAGGTTCATCATTCAAGCCCTGGAGATCATTGAAAAAAATATGTCGGACGAGGATTTCAGTGTTGAGCTGTTAGGATCAGAACTGGCGATGAGCAGAATGCAACTTTTCCGCAAGATCAAAGCCCTCACGGACCAATCCCCCAGCGAATTCATCCGTACCATCCGCCTGAAACGTGCTGCCCAGCTCATTAAATCTAATTTTGGAAACCTGGCAGAGATCACCTATGAGGTGGGATTCAACCATCCATCATATTTTGCCAAATGTTTTAGGGAATTGTACGGTGTTGTACCTTCAGAGTACAGTAAGGACTAAGTTTCTTTCCGTTCCATTTTGTATTGCACTTTTCTTGCGGCCAGGTAATCCCGGACATATTCGAAACTGCCGGGTTCCTGTCCCACAAATTCCGGGGGACAAACACCCTGGCGGTTAAATTTACCTGCCAGTATGAGATCCGCCACGGCGGTGCAAGTGTATCCGGTTGTCCGGGCCATGGAATGAACCTCCGTCTCCGGGTCATATTCATCGTATAGATCATATTTATACTGCACAGCTATACCTTCTTCTTTCCCGGATATAATGATCTTCATGACCGTCATGTCGCTTTCCCCTTCCTGAAGTTTCCATTTAGGGAAAAGGAGTTTTGCCGTCAGGTCGATAGGCCTGATCTTTTTCCCACTGATACTTACTTCATCATATGAAAAAAAGCCGGTTTCCCGAAGTACCTTGATGTACTCGGTGGTACCGGGATATCGCAATGTCTTTTCAATCATGTTCGGTATGTCCATGGTTGTTATCAGCGATCTAAGTCCATCGGAATTCCAGGCCTCCAATTTTCCGACCATTTGAAAATCAAGCAATTCCAGGTCAGACAGGGCCTCTCTGATGATTACCCGGCGATTCTCCACATAACGGGCCGGCCTTGTATACTCCTCTATGACATCGATGGGAGAGAAGACAGCCTTATATTCATAGGGCCATTCCCGCTTCTTTGGGAGCCCGCCAACATAACAGCAAAAATCATCCACCTCCATCTGCCGGTCATGATACCCAAGGATCATGTTTCCCATTCCCGGAGCAACACCACAGTCCACTACGGCAGTAACACTTTTCTTTTTGGCCAGATCGTCCAGGCTGAGATAGTCCTCAGGCATGAAGGATATATCCACAATGTGCTTCCCAGCCGAAATAACATCCTCCAGGCACCGGAATCCCATATGTCCGGGCAGGGCACCAATTACCAGGTCATATCCTGATACCTGGCCGGCTATTTCACCGGACTTACTCAAATCAACCTGCTTTGTTTTCACACCCTTTTTTTCTAAGCGATCAAATAATTCTGTATTAAGGTCCAGTGCAGTGACCTCATGATTTGAGGCCAGGTCTACTGCCATGGCACTGCCTATAAGACCGGTTCCCAACACAATAATTTTTGCCATTGTAAAAAGTTTAGCTAAATCTAAATAATTCAATCCATACTACCAATCGCATTTTTTTAGTATTTTCATACGCGTAACCCCAACATTTATTATTTAACTAACAACAATTATCATGGAGGGATTTCATCTATTAGACTGGATCGTTTTAGGGATCTTTCTTCTGGCTTTGGTCGGGATCATTGTCTGGGTAAGTCGCATGAAGGAGGATACATCCACAGATTATTTTCTGGCCGGGCGGGATGCCACCTGGATTGCCATAGGGGCATCCATATTTGCATCCAATATTGGTTCTGAACATCTTGTGGGACTGGCAGGTGCCGGTGCATCCAGCGGGATGGCTATGGCACACTGGGACATGCATGGATGGATGATCCTTGTACTGGGTTGGCTATTTGTCCCGTTTTATGCCCGGAGCGGTGTGTTCACCATGCCTGAATTCCTTGAAAAACGTTACAATTCAGCTTCACGTTCCCTTTTATCTATCATCTCACTGGTCTCATATATTCTCACCAAAGTGGCGGTTACTGTATATGCCGGCGGGATTGTTTTCAAAGAGGTTTTCGGAATAGAATCAATCTGGGGCATCGATTTTTTCTGGTTCGGGGCCATTGGGCTGGTGATTATTACGGGGATCTATACGGTAATAGGTGGTATGAAATCCGTGTTATATACTTCTGTTTTGCAAACCCCTGTCCTGCTGGTCGGATCCATTACCATCGTTGTTATTGGTCTAAATAAAGTCGGTGGTTGGGCAGAACTGGAGGCTATTTGCAGTCAAAACCTTACAGAACACGGAGACTCCATGATGGGT
>DAOUVF010000320.1 GCA_030667765.1 Bacteroides sp. | reverse complement strand
GAGGCAAACATGACCTTGCCGTCCGGGGTCCAGCCTTTTGCCAGGTCTGTTCCGGGATGCCAGGTAAGCCGCAGGGGATTGCCTCCCGCCGGGGTGGTGACATATACATCCCGGTTGCCATCATATTCCGCCGTGAAGCAGATCTGCCTGCCATTGGGCGAGAAAAAGGGACCTGTCTCCATTCCCTGGAAGGTTGTAAGTCTCCTGGGGTTTGTTCCATCCGTGTTACATATCCATATGTCGCCGGCATATTCAAATACAATATGCTGCTCACTGATATCCGGGTTCCTGAGCAGCCTGGTCTGGGCTTGCAGGTCATTTATTGAAAAAATACAAAAGAGTATGAACAGGAAAACGGGAAATGACTTTTTCATTGTAATTAGCGTTTAGTATGATTGAAATATTACATCAATTACCCGGACCATTCCAGGAACTTTTCATGCTGAATTTCTTTTAGTTTTGGAGGCTTCTCGTTCAGCACCCCGCCTGCCAGCACCCGCTCATAAATATCCATATATGATGTGGCCATTTTTTTTGAGTTAAACCTGTCCCTGGCATATTCATGGCAAATCCCGGGTGATAATTCTGAACTGTTTTCGATGACATCGGCAAGTGTTGCCGCACTGTTCGAGAGATGTCCCACCTCACTGTTTATCAGTTCGGGAAGGGCGCCGTAGGGTGTACCAAATACCGGACATCCAAAGTATAAGCTCTCAATCAGGGCCAGGCCAAAAGGTTCATGCCATCTTACCGGATAGATCAGACCTTTAGAATGATTCAACAACTGATCCTTCCTGTTTCCTCCTATCATCCCATAAAAGCTGACTCGTGGACTCAGGGTAAATCGTAATCCCATTTTAATATTTAACCTTCGTCCTCCCAATACCTTTAGCTGCTCTCTGTGGGTCTTTTTTATCGTATCAATGGCACCTTGGACGTTTTTCACCCTCCATGCAGCTTTTCCGAGAAAATGGAAATATCGCCTGGGCATGGAAAGATCGGGAATTGAATAGTCATGCCAATCCAGTCCATTGTACACATAAACATCTGATCCATACCTTGATGCATGATCCTTCGAAACAAAAACAGCATTCCTGTCATGCTCCCTTTGGTCATTGCGATTTCCATGTATGGTTATCAGGTAAGGCTTTGCAGTTTCAGCCACATCTTCAGGAGAAAAATGATAATGAACCAGGTCAATGGAATCAGGGATCTGGTCAGCAATCCTCCCCGACATATCGAGATGCCTTATCGTGGCAAAGTTGCTGACTGAACCATCTTTTACGAGAAAAGTCACCTCATGGCCCATGCCGGCCAGTTCCCTGCCCAGGTACCATACCACTCTTTCAACACCACCATAGAGCCTGGCTGGAATTACCTCCTTACATACAATCAGGATTTTCATCAGGTTTGAAATATTTGATCCAACACGAACCCGGATGTTTCGATGAAAGTACAAAAACCTTTGGGAGAAAAAATAGTATCTTCAAAAGAAATTATAGTTGTGGAAAAATATGCTTTGATCCTGATCTGGCTATTCCCAGGCATCAATACCGGATTTTCACAGTCTGAAGATCCTGTCCTCCGCCTGAAGCTTCTGCTCCTGGATGACCGCTTCGAAGAGCTCCTCCAGATAACCGACACCCTGGAGCTTGCTGATTCCCTGATGGACCAGATGTATTACTTCAGGGGCAGGGCATACCAGTCCCTCCTCAACTACGACAGCGCCTATTATTATTATCACATGGCATACCAGGTTGACAGCAGCAACTTGTCTTTCAGGATCGCCATGGGAACAATGATGTACAGGCTGGGCAGGATCAGGGAAGGCATTGAGATCTACGAAGCCATTGTGGCTGAATTTCAAGCCCTGGACCAGCATCTCGCTGAACTGGCCAATCTTTATTCCATCAGGAAGGAATATGCCAAAAGCCTGGCGATTTATAAGGGCCTGCTGGAAAATGACAGCCTTAATTATTATTATGCAAAGCAGTCCGGGAAGAATTTCCTGGATATGGAACAGCTCGATTCAGCCATTTATTACTATGAATATGCATTTTCACTGAATCAGAAAGATGTTTTTCTGGCTCACCGGCTGGGTAATCTGCATTTTCGTAACCAGGACCTGCCCACGGCCATCATGCGGGTAAGCACAGGATTGGTTTTTGATTCCACCAACCTGGACCTGCTGAAGCTCAGGGGCTATATATTTTTACATTTCGGACAAAATGAACTGGCGATCGTGGACCTGGAAAAGGCCTGGTTGCAGGATTCCATGTCGGTATTCACGAATAAATACCTGGGCATGAGCTATTATGAGGAAAAGCAGTTCGACCAGGCCAGGATAACGCTTATGGAGGCTTTCAGGCTGGATAGTATGGATGCTGAAACAGCATTCTTCCTGGGAAGTGCCTGCCGCCGGAGCAAGTTCGAGGAAGAGGCGGTCGGGTATTTTAAGAAAGCCATTGAATTGCGGCAGCCGGATCCGGAGAAACTGAAAGACATATATATCCAGCTGGCAGAACTGTTCAAGGTCCTGCACCGCTTTGATGAAGCCTTTGATGCCTATGACATGGCACTGGAGTACGATCCTGCTGACAATATAATTTATTTCAAGATCGCCCAGGTCTATGACAGGAACCTGAACCAGAAGAAAACCGCTATCGAATATTATGAAAAATTCCTTTCCGAAGGCAGCACTGACCAGCAGTTGTTTAATGCTGAGGAAGGCAGATCTACCGCCCTTGAGCGGCATGTCAGGGAAAGGATCAACATACTGAAGGAAGACCTGTTTTTTAAAAACCAGTTGCCATGAATGGAGACCCTACATTATACCAGACATTGGAAAGCCTGAACATCAGGTATGAATACCATGAGCATCCCCCCGTTCCTACCGTCGAGGCGGCACTGGAACACTGGGCCGGGATTGATGCCACGCATTGCAAGAACCTTTTTTTTAGGAATCACAAGGGCAACCGGCATTACCTTGTCATCCTGGAACATACCAATAAGCTGGCCATACGTGATCTTGAACAGATGCTGAAGCAGGGCAAACTCAGCCTGGCATCGGACAGGAGGCTGGAGGATAACCTGGGACTAACACCCGGTTCAGTGACCCCTTTCGGATTGATCAATGATGCTGAGAACCATGTATACCTGTTTATTGACGCAAACCTTAAAAAAGCCGGCAGACTGAGCTTTCACCCTAATATAAATACGGCTACCATCGTGATCAGTTTTGAGGATTTCATCCGCTTCCTTGACTGGTCAGGCAATGCCTACGAATTCATCGACCTCTATTGAGTTATCGCAGAGTGGGAAGTAATTTACCCCAATAATCCGGAGTATCCCCTGCAGGAAACCGCGAGGGAGTACTGCCCGTGGCTTGTTAAAGCCAATGGAATCCTTTCGTTCACGGAAGAGAGGATGTCAATTCAAGAGTACACGATAAATGATCATTATAGTTTTGAAGTCATTACCTGACTTTGTAACCGTGCCCATACTGAAGCTTGCTTTCAATGAGTGTCGGCCAAAAAATGGGTAAACTATGGCTCCTCCTATTCTTGAGTTGCGTTGCAGATCTGCACCAAGTTTATCGCCTATAGTTGTGCGTCCACCTGTAAAATAGTTTAAATCCAGAGCCACCCAGAAGCCTGGCTTAAATCGTCTAACCAGGTTAAGCTCTGCAGCTATTATGGGCTTTTGCTCTCTGGTTACACCCAGGAAGTCGTCGTTATTACCAAAGAACCACGCCCCCAGCTGGAATTCCACCAACCACTTTTTTTGTATGGGGATCATGTATCCCAGCTGGGTTCTGAAAGCCCAGCGATTAGCCCCGGTATTAATCAACTTTTCTGTATTATAGGCGCCTACGGGTACCAGTATCTTTAAACTTATCCCAAGTATCTGATGTGGATCATTGCGCAGTTGCTGGAACTCTTCCCTGCTCATAGAAGGCGCACCTAACAGATTAACCGAAAAGGTGACACCTGGATCTCCAATTCCAGAAACATCCCGCCTCATTGTATCCCCTTTTAAGACACCAACCGTGGTGCCCCACAAATAGGGCATCTCTAGCACAAGGTTAGAAGTACGGCCAAACAAACTCAGCGTCTGCGCGTAGGAGAGAAAGAATGTGCTAATTCGTGAATCTACCCCTACTATCGGTAAAGAAGGGTCCGTAACTACATCTCCGAGAGAATACGAGTATCCGGAAACTCCTAG